>JAAZCF010000158.1 GCA_012513425.1 Bacteroidales bacterium | reverse complement strand
GGATAATGAATATGCATCACCTTTTCAAAAAATACTACACAATTCTTATCACAGTTTTACTATTGGCTGTTTCATGCAATTCAACCCAACAACAAAACAAAGAACAGACCATCACCTCCAACTTTAAGTTTAAAGATTCTATTGACGAGCAAGTTCTCAAAAACTATCTCTCGCGCTCCATTACTCTTACATTTATGTCAGGGTCTGCTGAAAATATTGAAGCAAATATACAACTCATCAATGAGCTTGGAGTTAAATATATTAGCAGGGCAATCACACCTTGGGTGGCTGAGACTGAACACGATATATGGATGCCTAAATATAAAAACACAATTGACAAAGCACACAAACTTGATACTGATATCATCTTCGAAGCTTGTATTTTTGAAACAGTATTTCCGAATGCAAACAATGTGCAGATTCCAGCATGGGTGTTCAGTGCATTCAATTTACCCATAGAGACAAGACCATTTAACGCTGACAACATGCTGTTTCCAAATGGCAATTTTCACAATCACTGGGGCAATGGTGGATCGGTTCCAGATATCACTCAATTGGAGACTCAACTCTATTTTTATTTTAGAGCCTGCAAATATATCGATGCTGGTTTTGAAGCAATTCATTGGGGACAAGTTCTCCTTATGGGAAAAGACGACCCTGATTTTCATAATTACTATAAACTATTTGAAAAAGTGAGGCAATATGCTAAAGACAACTCAAGAAGAGGCTTCACACTCCACAATGCTCACATACATGGAGTTAAAGACACGCAGAACAACCTGTTGTTCGACTTTCATTGTTTCCCCATCAGGATGCGCACTCCAGAAGGAGCCGAAATGCATGCAATTTCAGATAGCACACCACAAATGACCCTCCTCGAAGAAAATCATTTAGATGCAATTTACAATAAAAGTGTTGGAGGAATAGCACCAAGTGGATGGGAGTGCAACTCATTGCCCTATTTTGTAGAGATTGATAATTACGGTCAAGATAAAAACAACTTGAATATTCCAGGTATTGAATATTGGCCTTGGGGTATGGACGAAATAAGTTGGTTTGCTAATCAACCAGCCTCCTATAGATTAAGCTGGTTGCAATATGCACATAATTGGATTAAAGAAACAGATAATGCAGGTTTCTTGTGTATGCCAGGCAGTAGGCCCTATTATTCTATTAAGGAAGACAAAAACTCTTGGTACAATATAAACAGTCCTTTGTTTGAAGATGATAAAGAGGCTATAGTGTTGATATGGGGGAAGTAGCGTTACGCTTTTTTTAAACATACACATGCAATAAAAAAGGATGCACTCTTTAGAGAATGCATCCTTTTCTATTTTTGATGAAGCTCCAACAACTTCCCAATTTCTTATTTTGCCATACTCTCAACCCTCTCAATTAAAAATCCTTTTGTATCTTCCTTCTCAGCAGTTGAGATAAAGTGTACATAGCTAATACCATTTACTGTACTAAAGTTAAGTGGCAGTGTAGCTATTTCATTGCCTTCATTATCTTTCACAGAGCAGGATTGATTGTTATCACTGGTAAAGTCCCATTCAAAAACTAAATCATTCCATTTATTCTGTTTCAATCCTGTTAGATCAAAGTTGTACATAGCAAACTGATACGCTGTAGTGTCAGATGGGTTAAACCAGCGGTCAGAAAGACTTAGTCTGCCTGCTTGGCTTCCTTCGGGAATATAGATGGCAGTTTCAAAGCGTCCTTTGTACAGTGCAGGAAAGTTCCAAACAGCACCTTGTGTTGCTATTTCAAGTTCATCACTATCTATTCTTGCCACTTTCAACACCTCTTTTCCTTCAGCTTCAGGATTCAGAACTAATTGTGCACCGACTGCTCTATTGTATGCGCAATGACCCACAATTCCTTTTTGATAAAGCTGTGTGC
>JAAZCF010000157.1 GCA_012513425.1 Bacteroidales bacterium | reverse complement strand
GTGCCACCGGAAAAACGGCCATCTGTGATAAGGGCGCACTCAGCTCCCAAATGCATGCTTTTTAAGTAGGTAGTTGGATAAAGCATTTCCTGCATACCAGGGCCGCCTTTAGGGCCTTCGTAGCGGATAACCACCACATTGCCTTTCTTTACTTTTCCTCCCAAAATGCCATCAACTGCCTCTTCTTGACTTTCGAAGACCACTGCAGGACCTTGGAACTTAAGATTATTGTCTGCAACTCCTGCTGTTTTAACAATGCAACCATTGCTGGCAATATTGCCAAAAAGAACTGCAATGCCGCCATCTTTTGAATAGGCATGAGAAAGGTCGCGGATGCAACCACCTTCTCTATCGAGGTCAAACTCTGAATAATGATTGTTGCAACCTCCCAGCACTCCTGTGCGCTCTCCCAAAGGGGCAGAGAGATACTTGACAGCAGCAGGATGAGATGCTGCATATTCAGCAGCTTTTTGTCCTTTGGCAGCTGTAATATCATTATCTGCTATTGCAGCAGCAAGGTTTGAATAGTCAACTCTATATACATTGGTATCAAGAAGGCCTCCTTTTGCTAACTCTGCCAAAATGCCCATTATTCCTCCTGCCCTATTAACATCTTGTACATGGTAGTGATAGCTTGGAGCAACTTTGCATAGAACAGGAATCTTTCTTGAGAGGCGGTCAATATCAGACATAGTAAAATCAACCTCTGCCTCATTAGCTATTGCCAACAAATGAAGAACGGTGTTGGTTGAGCCACCCATAGCGATATCCAAAGCCATTGCATTTTCAAATGCGGCCTTTGTTGCAATTGAACGAGGCAAAACTGAAGAGTCATCATTGAAATAATAAGCATTGGCCATCTTTACTATCAATTCAGCTCCTTTATTGAAGAGTTCTTTGCGGCAGATGTGAGTTGAAAGCACGCTTCCATTTCCTACCGGTGCCATACCAAGAACCTCAGTGAGACAGTTCATTGAATTGGCGGTAAACATTCCCGAGCAGCAACCGCAAGTTGGGCAGCCAAACTGTTCATAGCTCTCCAACTCTTTCGGATCTGTTGCAGGATCTCCACCTTTGACCATTATGTCGATAAGGTCACAGTCTTTGCCGTCTACATTTCCGGCCTCCATTGGGCCTCCTGACACAAACACTGCAGGGATATTGAGCCTCATGGCCGCCATCATCATACCTGGAGTAATTTTGTCACAATTAGAGATGCAAATCATTGCATCTACACAATGGGCATTGCACATGTATTCAACACTGTCTGCAATGATTTCGCGTGAAGGAAGTGAATAGAGCATACCTTGGTGTCCCATAGCTATGCCGTCATCAATTGCTATTGTATCGAATTCGGCTGCAAAACAGCCCAATTCTTCAATTTGCTTTTTAATTTCTTGACCGATTTTGTGGAGATGCATATGGCCTGGCACAAACTGTGTAAAAGAGTTTACAACAGCAATAATTGGCTTTCCGACGAACTTTTCGTTCATACCATTAGCTTTCCACAAACTTCTGGCTGCTGCCATTTTTGGTCCTTCAAATGAGATGCTACTACGTAATTTCATATTGTCTTAATAAAAAAAACACTTATTGGATGAATCCAACAAGTGAAACAAAACAAACTTTCTACTGTGGATTCTACGCCTACATTACGCACAAGACTAGCAGCACCACCAATGATAGGGCGCTGATAATAATGTTGCTGAGAAGTAAATTAGGCATCACGAATCCATTGTTTAATAATTACCGGGTGCAAATGTAAGGATTCTTTTAATTAAAAACCAAATAAAATTGAATAATCAATAATTCGTATTTCAGCATATTATATCACTTAATTAGCCACATATTGGAAATATATTTAAGTATATTTCATCATATTGATTACAATTTATTACAATTATTGCTATATATAATTCAATTTGATAGCTAAAATTTAGTGAAAATGGCATTAGAGCCATCTGTTTCCACGATTATATAAAAGTATCATAATATATCTCTTTTCGTTTGTTTTATTAGGTTTTGGACTTTAAGGCAAAAAATTATGTGAAATAGAATTTTTGTTACATTTGCGAAATTTATAGTCAAGGATAATATTATGAACGAGAAACTTTACATTTTTGACACTACGCTTCGCGATGGCGAGCAAGTCCCAGGATGTCAGCTAAACACAATTGAAAAAATAGAATTAGCAAAATTGTTGGAGGCACTTGGCGTTGACATTATTGAATGTGGCTTCCCTATTTCAAGCCCGGGAGACTTCAAAAGTGTTGTTGAGATTTCAAAAGTTATTACAAAATCGCGAATCTGCGCGCTCTCCAGAGC
>JAAZCF010000156.1 GCA_012513425.1 Bacteroidales bacterium | reverse complement strand
GGATAATGATACAAAAATATATTATTTTTGCAGACTATGGATAAAGCTACCTCAGATTTTAGGAAGCATTTTGCTGCTCTATCTGCCAGTGTTTATGGCAAGCCTCTGGTTTATTTTGACAATGCGGCTACTAGCCAAAGGCCTGATTGTGTGATTGAATTGCAGAGATATATGAGCCAGGAAGCTTGTGCAAATGTGCATAGGGCCGTTCATCGTATGGCTATGGATGCTACTGACCTCTATCAAAAAGGGAGGGAAGCAGTGGCTGCTTTTATCGGGTCTCCTTCAGTTGAGCAGATTATTTTTACCAGCGGCACAACTGCTTCAATCAATATGGTGGCAAACTGTTTCTGTAGAGCCTTTGTCCGCAAGGGAGACCAAATCATTATTAGTGAGGCGGAGCATCATTCCAATCTGGTTCCTTGGCAGATGGCCTGTCTATGGTATGGAGTTCAGTTGAAGGTGGTTCCTGTTCTTGCAGACGGCAGTTTTGACCTAGAGGCTTATTATGCCATGCTGAGCAAGGATGTGAAAATGGTGGCTGTGACACATATGTCCAATGTCCTTGGTGTTAAAAATCCTCTGCCGGAGATAATTAAAGCCGCTCACTCTGTGGGGGCTGCAGTGTTGGTGGATGGGGCACAAGGTATTGTGCATTCAAACGTTGATGTGTCCGCTTTGGATTGCGATTTTTATGCTTTTTCCGGCCATAAAATCTATGCTCCCACCGGTATCGGTGTGCTCTATGGCAAAAAAGAGTGGCTGGAGCAGATGCCTCCTTACATGGGCGGAGGCGATATGGTCGACACTGTCAGTTTTGAGAAAACAACTTACGGACCGCTGCCTTTGAAATTTGAGGCCGGCACACAGAACATTTCGGCTGCTGCATGTTTTGCTCCGGCATTGAATTTAGCCCTTGAAGCCAAGCAGAATGATGCTTTACAGACAAGTCTGGCAGCTTCAGAAAAGCTGATGACAGAGCAACTAGACAGCATTGAAGGTCTGCACTGTCCCAGTCTGCACAATCCTTTGAGAAGGGGTATTTTCAGCTTCTACATCGACGGAGTGCATCCTGCAGATGTTGCGCAAATTATGGACAAGATGGGAGTTGCAGTGCGCACAGGGCTTATGTGCGCTGAGCCGCTGATAAAGAAATATACACAAAAGGGTATGATTAGAGCATCGCTCATGCCTTACAATAATGCTCAAGAGGTTTTGCAGTTTATTGAAGCTCTAAAACGAGCTGTAAAGATGCTTAGATAATTTTTTTTTAAGATGACAATTAAAGAAATATCACAAACAATTGTTGAAGAGTTCTCGATGTTCGATGAATGGATGGATAAATACGAATATCTCATTGATTTAGGTAAGCAAATGCCCGTTATTAATGAGGCTGCCAAAACAGACGATACTTTGATAGCAGGTTGCCAATCAAGAGTGTGGCTGGATTGTGAGATGAAAGACGGGTTGCTTTATTTTTCTGCCGATAGTGATGCTATCATTACAAAGGGCATTATTTCTTTGCTGATAAGAGTGTTCAATGGTCAAAGTCCTAAGGACATTGCCGTGGCAAATGTTGATTTCATTGAGAAGATAGGGTTAAAAGAAAATTTGTCTCCAACCCGCGCAAACGGACTTTTGGCAATGATTTCTAAAATTAAGACTTATGCAAGATCCTTCATCAAATAAAAAGAATAAAACATTGTTAGAGGCAAAAATTGTAATGGCCTTAAGAAATGTATATGACCCAGAGATTCCGGTAAACGTGTATGATTTGGGTTTGATATATGAAATTGCAGTGGACAATGACCACAAAGTGGATTTGAAGATGACTCTAACTGCACCGAATTGTCCTATTGCCGATGAGGTTGTGGATAGTATTGTTACTGCTGTAAGAGATGTGCCAGGAGTAACTGATGTTGCTGTTGAATTGGTGTTTGAGCCTGAGTGGTCAAAAGATATGATGAGTGACGAGGCAAAATTGGAATTAGGTTTATTATAATGATATACTTGCTGTTGGGAACAAATTTGGGAGACCGCTCAGCCAATCTGAGCATAGCTCGAACAATGCTTGAAGAGAGCCTTGAAGTGAGCTTGCATTGCAGTCCTCAGATGGTCACAGAGGCAATTGGCTTCAATGGACCGCAGTTTCTTAATCAAATAGTATGCTTTGAGGCGGAAATTGAGCCCTATGTGTTGCTGCACATCTGCAAGCAGATAGAAAGCAAGATGGGCCGCAAGCAACCAAAGGCATTGTTTGATAAAAATGGCAGCAGGATGTATCATAATCGCATAATTGACATTGATATACTCATGCTCAATGATGTGACAATGACAGAGGCTGATTTGATGATACCTCATCCACAAGTTGAAAGCAGATCTTTTGTGAAAGAATTGCTGCAGCAGCTATAAACAAGAATAATTATTAAAAAATATAAAAATATGACACAAGAAGAAGTTTTCAAGAATCTGACAGCACATTGCAAGGAGTATGGATTTGTATTTCAAAGCAGTGAACTTTATGACGGACTCAGTGCCGTGTATGATTACGGCCAGATGGGTGTTGACTTGAAAAACAACATCAAGAGATATTGGTGGGAAGCAATGACCCGCCTCAATGATAATATTGTTGGTATT
>JAAZCF010000155.1 GCA_012513425.1 Bacteroidales bacterium | reverse complement strand
GGCCAATAACAATTCCCACAACGATACACAATGCCACCCATACAGTGAGGTATCGTTCAAAAAAACCTATGCCTTGTTTCTTTTCCATTGTAAAAATCATTTAGTATTTGCTGCCCGCAAGAACATCATTGCCTATGCAAAGAATCAATATTTCATTATATATTTTTCCACTCAATAAGTGCTGTATTACCATGTGAGAGCTGTTTTACTCTCTCTATCCAAACAAATTCACTTTTCGCTTTCGCCTGCAAGAATGGATTTTTCGTATGCGTTAAAGCAAGACAAGAATTGACTACCCACCATTTATTATTGATCCCGGCTCTCTGCAATTCTTTTTGCAAACGCTCGGCTTCAAATACCGGAGTAGCTTCGGGCAGAGTTACAATAACTACCTCTGTTTCGTTTGGATTTCTAAGGCGTGGTAATAGTTTTGCCACCGCTCCGGAAATCTCACCCTGTGTTCTTTCTACCTCTTTATGATAGCTTTGTGTTGCATCCAACAATAACAAAGTATGTCCGGTAGGAGCAGTATCAATGACAACGATTTTATTTTCCGCTTTATCTACAATATCGGCAAAGGCTTTGAAAACAGCAATTTCTTGTGTACATGGAGAACGTAAATCTTCTTCGATATATTCCATATCCTCTGGCGACATATTATTGGCATGAGCTTTTGCCCGAACTTCATTTTTATATTCTTCAAGAACCACCGCTTCGTCTATCTTACTCACATCAATTCCGGCTTTTAAGGCAAGGTCATAGTTAATGTGATTTGCCGGATCTGTAGTTGTAAGATGCACCTTTGCTCCAAGAGAATTCAATTTCATAGCAATATTTGTTGCCATTGTTGTTTTACCAACACCACCCTTGCCCATAGTAAAGACAACTCTTTTACCGGAATTGAAAAGGTCTTGAACTAAATCATCGATGTTCTTTTAGCCCGATAATGGAGTATAATTCACATCCGCTTCAAGATGATCTTCCGACAACATTCGTCGAATGTTTCCGATATTAGACAAGTTATAGGAGCGTAAAGGAACACTATATAAAGGATAGTTGATTAATGCTTCAGGCATGGCAGCTAAAGCTGATTTTTGACGTATGGCTATCTGATTTGAAATAGCATAATCATTGTCCATCTGCTCCAAGACCCCGTTCACTACAAGAATTTGATTTTCTATGCCGAGTAAATGCAATTCATGTGAAGACCGGGCAGCTTCTTTTAAAGAAGCATCATCGGGGCGGCTCACCAGAACTAAACGGGTAGCATTGCCATCTGAAAGCGTTCTAACTGCTTTTTTGTAAATCTCCTTACGCTGCTCTAGACCGGATAATTGCCCTAGGCACGAAGCTCCGTGAGTGCTTTCGCTAATAAAGGTACTCCACGCTGATGGAAGTTGTAGCATACGCAAAGTATGCCCCGTAGGTGCTGTATCAAAAATGATATGGTCGAACTCCGCTTGCTTCGATTCATCAGTAATAAAATCCGAAAACTCATTGAAAGCTGCAATTTCTATAGTGCATGAGCCAGACAACTGTTCCTCCATATTCTGAATAACACTTTCAGGCAGTTTACCACGATAAGGAGCAATTACACTTTCACGATATTCTGCTGCAGCCTGTTCTGGATCAAGATTCACAACGGTTAATCCCGGAACATCGGCAATAGCCACACCATGTCCGTTGAACTCCTGCGAAAACACATCCTGTAAATTTGATGCTGGATCGGTACTAATCAATAAAATGTTTTTCCCTTGATCAGCCAATCCGATTGCAGTGGCGCAGGCAATCGAAGTTTTCCCTACGCCACCTTTACCTGTAAAGAACAAGTATTTCGTAAGGTCTATTTTAGATATATCAAATGCTGTCATCGTTAATTCTTATCTATTAAGTGGCATGAAATTCAATGCTATTCCCGTCCACTCTGTTAATTGGCCATTAGTGGGATAACCCTTCTCTACAACTATTTCTCCATCAACAAGAGTTACCGGAAGCCCATCCGCTCCTTTATCTTGCAGGTATTTATTAACT
>JAAZCF010000154.1 GCA_012513425.1 Bacteroidales bacterium | reverse complement strand
GCTTGAGATTGTCCATAAACTTAATAGAACGCTCGCGACCGCCTTTTATGCCAAAGCACATAACTCCGCTGGTTTTGCCTTTACGGAACATCTTTTGGGCTAAATCATAGTATTTGTCGCTTTTCAGACCGGGGAATTTTATCCAAGCAACTTCAGGTCTGCTTTCCAACCATTCAGCAACAATCTGTGCATTGTCGCAGTGGCGGTCAACTCTACACTGAAGTGATTCCAGACTGATATTAAGCAAATATGAATTGAAAGGCGAAGGGATGCTACCAAAGTCGCGCATGAGCTGAGTGGTGGCCTTTACAATAAAGGCTTTCTTGCCAAAACTTTGAGCAAAAGACAAACCATGATATGATGGGTCTGGATTTGTCATGCCAGGGAATTTTTCAGCATGAGCCATCCAATCGAAGTTGCCGCTGTCAACAATAGCACCACCAACAGTAGCAGAGTGGCCGTCCATATATTTGGTAGTGGCATGAGTCACAATGTCGGCACCCCATTCAAAAGGTCTGCAGTTGATAGGAGTTGGGAAGGTATTGTCAATAATCAGCGGAACGCCATGGTTGTGAGCAACTTTCGCAAACTTTTCAATATCTAGAATATTTACTGTAGGGTTGGTGACGGTTTCGCCAAAAATAAGCTTGGTATTAGATTTAAAGGCGGCAGAAATTTCTTCCTCACTAGACTCAGGGTCGATAAAAGTAACCTCAATGCCCATCTTTTTCATAGTAGTGGAAAACAAATTGTAAGTTCCACCATAAATTGCAGATGTGCTTATGAAATGATCACCAACTTCACAAATATTGAAAATAGAAAAAAAATTGGCTGCCTGGCCCGATGAAGTAAGCATCGCTGCCACACCTCCTTCCAAGGCTGCAATCTTTGTCGCAACATAGTCATTAGTAGGGTTTTGAAGACGAGTGTAAAAGTAACCTTCCGCTTTTAGGTCAAACAAATCGGCCATTTGCTCACTTGTCTCATAAGTAAAAGTAGTACTTTGATAGATAGGGACTTGACGAGGTTCGCCCTTTTTGGGCTGCCAACCTGCTGTGAGGCATAGTGTGTCGGGGGATAATTGTTTTTTCATATCTTCCATTTTTTATTAAATTTTGACAAAGGTAAAAAATTCTTATATCTTTGCGTCAGATATGACACACAAGGCTTTCATAAAATCCATGCGAATGCATCGATAAGATGCATCACCACTCTCATATCCCTCAACTGCGCAGTTGTTTGCACGTTTATCACACTGCGTATTTTTCCAGCTCACAATTTATTATTAATCTTTCATCGGGACATACCTTTTGAAGTCAACCAATGCAAGAACATAACTATATATACAAAGGAAGTTTCAAATTAGAAGCAGGTGGATGTTTGGACAACATCAACATCAGATATCACACTAGCGGAGATAGCCCTTGTGGCAAGAAAATTATCTGGATATGTCATGCTCTCACAGCGAATTCCAATCCTGCTGAGTGGTGGGACACTCTTGTGGGTCCATCTCTGATCTTCGATACCGAGAAATATTTCATAGTTTGCGCAAATATTTTGGGCTCATGTTATGGCTCAACAGGGCCGTCTTCTTATGATAAAGCACCATTGAGGTCTTTTCCTTTGGTTACCATCAGAGATTTGGTAGCGGCTCATGAATTGCTTCGCGAGTATCTAGGCATAAAAAAGATTGATTTTTTGGTTGGCGGCAGCAATGGTGGCTTTCAATCTATTGAATGGGCTACTTCGCACCCTGAATTAATTGATAATATATGCTTGATAGCAACCAGCGCTATTGTGAGTCCTTGGTGCACAGCAACCCTCGAGGCCCAGCGTATGGCCATAAGAGCAGATGCCAGCTTTGATGAACAAAAAAGCATTAATGGAGGCGCAGCAGGTTTGGCCGCTGCCCGATCAATGGCAATGACTACCTATCGCAATTACGAAGGTTATTCCGCTACTCAAGCAGAGTCAGATGATGATTTTGTGCTGGCTTCCAAAGCTGTGACTTATCAGCAATATCAGGGTCAAAAGCTTGTAAAACGCTTTGACGCTTATTCATATTATACACTTACTCTTGGCGTGGATAGCCATAACATTGGCCGCAAACGCGGTGGAGTGGAAAATGCCTTAAAGCGCATCAGTGCCAAGACATTGTGTATAGCAATCGACAGTGATATTCTTTTTCCGGTCTGCGAAAGCAGACGCATAGCAGAAGGTGTGAAAGATGCTGCTCTGGAAATAATATCATCAAAATTTGGCCATGACGGTTTTTTGCTTGAAAGTGAGCAAATAAGCGCGGCAATTAAAAAACATTTTGAACTATTCAGATAAACTTATTATGCAAGTATTAAAATTTGGAGGTACATCAGTTGCTAATTCTGCCAACATTAATAGAGTGGTGGATATTGTGCTTCGCGTCCTCGAAGAAGACAAAACAATAGTAGTGGCATCAGCTATAGGTGGAGCCACAGATATGTTGGTAGAAATAGGCAAGGCAGCTGAATCAGCTGATAAAGAGCGCTATGAACAAGGCCTTCAGGATTTGGAAATACGTCACATGACTATAATTGACGAGCTGATACCTAAAGATTTTCAAGAAGATATCAGAACGGAGATAGTCGCACTTTTCAAAGAGTTAAGAGGCATTTGTAAGGGAGTATATCGCATACAAGAGTTGAGCATGCGCAGTATGGACCTCATAATGAGCTATGGCGAGATTATTTCCACTAAAATCATATACACCAAGTTCCTGTCAATGGGTTTGGGATGTAAATGGGTTGATGGTCGCGAGATAGTAAGGACTCGTCACGAACATTCTCAAAATGTGGTGGATATGGCTCTCACAAAAGAAAATGCCACAAATGCTTTTATTGGTAACCGCACTAAGTTGTTTTTTGTACCTGGCTTTGTTGCTTCAAACGAAATGGGCCGGACAACCACTCTCGGCCGCGGTGGCAGTGATTACACAGCCTCTTTGATAGCAGCTTCGCTGGGAGCCAGAAGACTTGAGATATGGACAGATGTATCAGGCATGATGACAGCCGATCCTCATATTGTTCCAAATGCAAAAACTATCGAGTATATCTCATACCGCGAGGCTTTGGAACTTTCTCACTTTGGTGCAAAGGTGGTATATCCTCCAACTATCCAACCTCTGGTTGCAAAGGGTATTCCAATAATAGTAAAAAATACTTTTGACCCTCAAGGAAAGGGGACTCTAATCGAAAGTAATCCCCCTGAGAGCAAAAGCAACATTAAAGGCATCAGCAGCAGCAATTCTTTAGCTTTGCTATCAATGGAAGGCAGTGGCATGGTTGGTATCCCGGGATACAGCAGCCGTTTCTTTGATGCTTTAAGCAAAAATGAGATAAATATTGTGCTTATCACTCAGGCTTCTTCAGTTCATACTATGTTGGTAGTAATTGATGAGGCAGACGCAGTGAAGGCCAAAAAGGCTGTGGACGACCTTTTTGCCTACGAAATCAGCTTAGGCAAACTGGAACCGTTAAAAGTTGAGAAAGGATTTTCTATCATTAGTTTGGTAGGTGACGGAATGAAGAGCCAGAGTGGAGCCAGCGGTCGTATGTTTGATGCTTTAGGTAGAAAAGGCATCACAATCCGCGCTATTGCTCAGGGCTCGTC
>JAAZCF010000153.1 GCA_012513425.1 Bacteroidales bacterium | reverse complement strand
CTAGGTTATGAACTTTTCACTTGGAAAAATGGTGTTCACAACACTGTAATCAATGTGAAAGATGACCTTACATATTTCGCAGGCACTCACAAAATAACCGGCGGTTTGAGCTTTGAATATCAAATGGCAGACAACGCTTATATGCGTAATGGTACAGGCTACTATCGTTACAACTCTTTGAGCGACTTTCTCAATGAAGCAGCCCCTCAGGTAGTTTGTCTTACTTACGGCTATGATGGTGAAACAGCTCCTGCAGTACGCGTTCGTTTCTATAAGACAGGTCTTTATGGCCAAGACGAATGGCAGGTTAATGACAATTTTAAATTGACATATGGTTTGCGTATTGATGGACTTTTCTTTGATAACCAAGACCTTATGACAAATAATGCTATTTTGGAACTTGACTATTACGCAGAAAATAGTGACGTTCGTCACGTTGATACAGGTAAATGGCCTACTTCAAACATCATCCTTTCTCCACGTGTTGGTTTCAACTGGGATGTTCTTGGCGACAGAAGTTTGAAAGTTCGCGGTGGTACAGGTCTCTTCTCAGGCCGTCTTCCATTGGTGTTCTTTACAAATATGCCTTCAAACGGAGGTTTGGTTCAATACCAAGCTCAAATTGGTCCAACTATCAAATACAATAATCTTCCTGAATCAGTAAAAGCAAAATATCCAACTATCGGTGATATGCTCAATCAGTTCCAAGGTGGTTTAATTACGTCTACATCAGCATTTAGAGATAAATTGATAGGGATGGGCTATCCAGAGACTGTTTCTCCAGAGGATGGTACAGTTCCTTCAGCTGTTAATGGTGTAGATCCATCATTCAAGATGCCACAAGTGTGGAAAACATCTCTTGCAGTTGACTATGCACTTCCTACTTCATTCCCATTCACTCTTTCTGCTGAAGGTATCTTCAACAAAACTATCAATGGTGTTTGCATTTCTGACTGGTCTATCAAGCCTGTAGGTGGCTTTGCAAGATTCAATGGCGCTGACAACCGCCCAATATTCCCTACTGATTTCCGTACAGGAACAAAAGCATTTATGCTTGAAAACACAAATAAAGGCTATGGTTGGTCAGGTGTCTTCCAAATGGCAATGACTCCTATAGATGGCCTTGATTTAAGCGCTTCTTACACTCACACAGTCAGCAAAGAAATTACTGGTATGCCAGGTTCTGCTGCTGAGTCTGCTTTCACTTATGTTGCTACAACAGAAGGTCCTAACAATATCAAACTTCACAATTCACAATATGTGACTCCTGATCGTTTTGCAGTAAGCGCTACTTATTCAGATAAGAGCAACAATTCTTTCAACTTGTTCTATGAAGCTTGGAGAGGTGGTTACAACTACTCATATATGGTTCAGAACGATATGAATGGTGATGGTTATCCTTATGATGCTCTTTATATTCCTACTGAGGAACAGATTGCACAAGGTGATTTCCGTTTCGTATCTGCTGATGATGCAAACCGCTTCATGGCTTTTGCTAAAAACGACAATTACCTAAGCAAACATTTCGGCGAATATGCAGAAGCTTATAGCGTTTACAACCCTTGGGTTCAAAGAGTTGACTTCAGCTACAAACATGATTTCAAAGTAACTTGTGGCAATAACACAAATACTTTGCAGCTTAGCTTTGATGTTAAGAACGTTCTTAACCTCATCAATTCAAGTTGGGGTGTTACCAAAGCTCTCAACACAGCAATTGGTACTGAAGCTCGTATCATGAAATATGAAGGTGTAGATGCAGAAGGTTATGCTACATTCTCAACTCCAGCAGCTATCAATGGTTCACTTCCAACATTCACTCCTTTACACGATTTAGGTCAGTGCTGGTATGCTTCTGTAGGTATTAAGTACATTTTTAACTAAGATTATCACATGAAAGCAAAATATTTATTTACAGCCTTTTTGGCTAGCGTCGCTCTCTTATCATCTTGCGAAAAAGAGTTAGACCACTATCTAGATGAGATCCAAGTATCTTCTTCTTATGTTGCTATTAATGTTGATGGTGGATCTACTACTATTGACCTTACAACAGTAGGCGATTGGAAAATTGAAAATGCTCCATCATGGCTTACTATCAGCCCTACAAGCGGCAATGCTGCAGTTGACCAAAAAGTATCTTTTTCTGCTAACAGCACTCTAGACGGACGTAAAGCAGAAGTATATATTACTTGTGCCGGTCGTACACAAATCATTAATGTAATTCAAGGTCTTTCTGTTGTCTCTCCAGCTACTGTTAAAGAAGTTATGGAAGGTCCTAACAGTAAAACTTTTTTAGTTACTGGTGTTGTTACAGCTATTACTGAAACAGCTGTTTATGGAAACTTCTACATGAATGATGGTACTAGTGCTACTGACCTTTACATTTATGGTACTCTTTATAATGGAGCTTCCAAACAAGCAGCTCTTCTCAAATATGGCATCGAAGTGGGTGACGAGGTAACCGTTTCAGGTCCTAAATCTACTTATGGTACCACAGTTGAACTTGTAGATGTTGAGGTTATTAAAGTAAACAAATCACTCATTGGTATTGACTCAGTTGACCCTGAGGTACCTATTGCTTACAAAGGTGGCGAAATGTCAGTTACTCTCAAGAATAAAGGCCAAGGCATTTATGTTGAGATTCCTGAAACTGCTTCTTGGCTCTCAATTAAAGCAATTGCAGGTAACGTTGTGACTTTCGCAGCTACTGAAAATGAAGCAGGTCCACGCCAGGCTAAAATTATTTTCAAGACTACTGATGGTAAGAAAGAATATTCAACTGAAACTATAATTAAACAAGAAGGTGCAACTGGTTCTTTGGCTCTCCCAATGACAATTGCTCAGGCTAAACAAGCCGCTCTTGCAGGTTCAACAGCAGCAGTTTACATCAAAGGTATTGTTACAAAATTTGATAATAATGGCGAATTCGGTGCGAAGTATGGCAATGGCTCATTCTTCTTGTCTGACAGTGGCGATATTGAATCAGAAAATGCATTTCTTGCTTATCGTGCTCTTTGGTTCGAAGGTGCAAAATGGACAGAAGGTCAACCACAGCTAGAAGCAGGTGCTGAAGTTCTTCTCTATGGTTCACTTGCAACCAATAATGCAGCTCCTCAGGTATCAGGTAGTCCAAAGATTATCTCTATCAATGGTGTGACTTCTGTTGAAAATGGTATCGGTACTCTCAATGCTCCATTTAAAACACTTGGTGGTATTGAAGCCGCAAAAGCTGGTATCAAATCAAAAGTATATGTTGAAGGTACAGTATCTAAATTAGTAAGCGGCAAGAACAAGTCTGGTGAATATATCGATGGTTTCAATGCCGACTATGGTAATGGTTCATTCTGGATTTCTAGTGATGGAGTCTATAACAACGACAAAACAAAAGATTTCGAAGCTTACCAAGTTTATTGGCTTCAAAACAGTAAATGGACTGCAGAAAATCCACAGATTGCAGTAGGTGACAATGTTGTTCTTTATGGCCCACTTACTACTTACAGCGGCACATCAGAGACTCAAGGTAAAGGTGCAGCCTATATCTACAGCCTTAATGGATCAACAGGTGAAGAAGTCGCAGAAAGCGAATAATCAACCTTATTAATAATTATTTACCCCCGATGTTATGTAGCATCG
>JAAZCF010000152.1 GCA_012513425.1 Bacteroidales bacterium | reverse complement strand
ATTCGAAGTCCGGCCATTGCATAAGCTTTTGATAAGGTCTGAAGAATTATCAGATTATCATATTTTGATATAAGTCCTTTAAAGCTTTCTGTGTCTGAAAAATCAATATAAGCTTCATCAACGACAACTATTCCAGAAAAATGCTCTATAATATAAATCAAATCGCTTTGAGGAAAAGCATTTGCTGTAGGATTGTTTGGCGAACATAGAAACATCAACTTGCTATGATTATCAGCAGCATCTAACAGTTCTTTTACAGGAAGAGAAAAGTCATTATGTAGTTGTACTTTTCTACATTCAATATTATTGATATCAGCGCAAACGGCATACATGCCATAGCTTGGAGCAATCATCACAACATTATCAACTCCAGGGGTACCAAACACGCGGTAACAAAGGTCAATTGCTTCGTCACTGCCATTACCCATGAAAAGGTTCTTGCTGTCAACTCCTCTAAGCAAGGCTATTTTTTCTCTAAGTGCTTGTTTTAAAGAAGTAGATGGATAGCGGTTCACACCATTTTCATAAGGATTCTCATTAGCATCCAAAAAGACTCCAAGAGAGCCTTTATACTCATCTCTGGCCGTCGAATAAGGCTCTAATTCTGCTATATTTTTCCTAACTAATAATCTAATATCCATAGCCTTTTTATTTATGATTATAAAGTCTGATTTTTACTGCATTTGAGTGTGCTTTGAGGCCTTCGGCCTCTGCCATACTTACAATTACATTACTTAGAGACAAAAGTCCTTTTTTGGAAAGCTCCTGATAAGTGATAGTATGCATGAAACTTTCCAATCCCAGACCACTATAAGCAGAAGCAAGGCCCATAGTAGGCAGGGTGTGATTGGTACCTGAAGCATAGTCACCCGCACTTTCAGGTGAAAATTCACCTATAAAAATACTGCCTGCTGCAGTTATTTGATTAGCAACTTCCCAAGGATCTATCATATTGATAATTAAATGCTCAGGTGCATATTCGTTAGCAAAATCAATCATTGTCTGCACTTCTTCGAAAATAATTATTCGACTATGTTCAAGAGCTCGCTTCGCGATATCTTTACGAGGCAAAGCATCTAGTTGTGTCTCAACTTCCATCAATACCTCATTTGCCAATATCTCGTCATTGCATAGCAAGATGGCTTGACTATCCGGGCCATGCTCGGTTTGTGACAATAAATCAGCAGCCACAAAAGCAGCATTTGCATTTTCATCAGCCATCACCAGCACCTCAGATGGGCCTGCAGGCATATCAATGGCTACAGACTGAGAACTAACCATTTGTTTAGCTTTTGTTACATATCTGTTGCCTGGGCCAAATATTTTCAAAACTTTTGGCACCGAATCGGTACCATACGCCATAGCTGCAATTGCCTGGGCGCCACCAATTTTGAATATTTTAGACACTCCGCAAACCGTGGCTGCATATAGCACTGCAGAGTTAACTCTGCCATTTTCATCACAAGGAGTGCAAAGAATAATATCTTTACAGCCGGCAATAGTAGCAGGAATAGCCAACATAAGTAGAGTAGAGAAAAGAGGCGCACTGCCTCCTGGAATATAAAGGCCCACTCTATCAATCGGAAGATAACGACGACGACAGCTAACTCCGGCCATAGTTTCGACCTCTACAGCACCAGGCTTTTGAGCCTGATGAAATTCTCTGATATTTCTTGCAGCGGCATTTATTGCGCGTTGCAATTTGGCAGAAACATCCAGAACTGCATTGGCAAGCTCTTCTTCACTTACTTGTAATACTTCAGGACAAAAACCTTCGATTTTTTCTATCTGCTCCCTTAGAGCTTGTTCTCCACCCTCTTTAATTGACTTCAAAATGTGGGCAACAGTATCTTCTATCGCAACATCATTTGTATTAACCCTTTCTTGCAGATCTTTCCATTCAGTGTTTAATGGATTGTCAAATATTCTCATTATTCAATTACTTTATCAAGGTGTAAAACTAATATTCCTTCTGCTCCAAGATCTTTTAATTTTTCAATTTTTTCCCACATGCCTGCGTCTTCAATAACTGAGTGGAGAGAGCACCAGCCTTCTGCAGCAAGTGGCATGACAGTAGGGCTTCGCATAGCCGGAAGTATTTTTACTGCTTCTTCGACTTTTTGAGTAGGAATATTCATAAGAATATATTTTTTGCCACGACTATTGCAGACTGCATCAAATCTGAATAACATTGAATTCAGAAGATCTTGCTTTTCTTCATCAAGCTCTTTATTTGCAATCAACACAGCTTCTGATTGCACAACTGCTAATACTTCTTTGAGACCATTTGAGACCAATGTGCCGCCTGAAGAAACAATATCAAAAATAGCGTCAGCTATACCGGCAGCCGGAGCTATCTCAACTGATCCAAATATTTCTCTGATTTCAGCTTGTAAACCATTTTCATCAAGCCATTTTTGAAGAATATTAGGATAAGATGTTGCAATTTTTTTATCATTAAAAAATTCAGGACCTGTATATTCTTGATTCTTTGGAATAGCCAACGAAATACGACATTCTCCAAAACCGAGTTTTTTTACCACATTCACGTCAGCCCCAGTTTCCAAAACTTCATTCAAGCCGACAATGCCTAGATCTGCAGCGCCGTCTTCTACTACAGTAGGAATATCATCATCTCTAAGGT
>JAAZCF010000151.1 GCA_012513425.1 Bacteroidales bacterium | reverse complement strand
ATATACAATTGCTGTCAATGTTGAATAATGATGAGTTTATTGTTCTTGACAAAGAAGAGCCTTTTTCTCAAATGCTAGAAAGCATGAGAAATAATTTTACTACTGAAGAAGAGATTCATTATGCAGACTCAGTCAGATATGCTTATGCTGCATATATGCAGGTTATAAGAGAGGCTCCATTGGTCTGGCAGGAGGGCTTTGATGCCAGAACAAGTTGGTATTTCGGAAGGGCTCAAAAGTATTTTAATTATTTGAGGAACAGCATCGCTCATTTGACTGATATCAGCCAAAGGGAGTTGCGGCGTAACTCAGAAATGATGGAAAGCACATTCTTTCGCAGTATGATGCCGGCAGTAGCAGCTTTGATTGTTGGGTTGATAGTAATATTGCTCTTCAACTCTTTTATTAATTACTATCTCATCAGTCCAATTAATAAAATGAATCAATCTTTACGCGATTTTTCCAAATATGGAAAAGATTATATACTTTATTTCAGTGAGGATGATGAATTGGAAGATTTGAATAATGCCATTAAGGACATAGTGGAAGAAAGCAAATTGTTAAAATCTAAAAAATGAATGTCAGAGCCATATCCAGAAATGTAGGAGTTGCGCTGCTTTTTGTGGCCGCATTTATGTTTTTGTCTGCAATTGTGGCTTTGATTTATGGACTGGATTCATCGTTTTCTCCATTATTGCTTAGTTGCATATTGACTCTGACCAGTGGACTTTTTCCTGTGGTTTTCGTTCCAAGAAGCCAAAGTGATATCAATACCCGCGAAGGCCTTGCCGTAATACTTTTTTCATGGGTTCTTGCCAG
Source organism: Bacteroidales bacterium (assembly GCA_012513425.1). Taxonomy (GTDB): domain Bacteria; phylum Bacteroidota; class Bacteroidia; order Bacteroidales; family UBA932; genus Equibacterium. The sequence continues at coordinate 14,556 of JAAZCF010000151.1, read as the reverse complement.
TCTTTTCGGCATGATGCCTTTTGCTTTATGGGGCGGAGAATTTTCACTAATTAATTCTTTCTTTGAAAGTGTATCTGGAATTACTACTACAGGAGCGACAATTCTCACCAATATAGACATTCTTCCGAAAGGTTTACTTTTCCGGAGAAGTTCTCTTCACTACATCGGTGGTTTGGGAGTTGTGTTGTTTATTATGATGATTTTGCCATCAATGAGTACTGTACGTTTGAAAATGAGCCGTATGGAGGTAAGTGATGTATCAAAACCAAACTATAATTTGAAAAGCAACCAATTGGTTAAAGTAGTGCTTTCGGTGTATTTGGGATTGACTATTTCACTCTTTATATTATTGATTCTGGCAGGAATGGAGCCTTTTGATGCTATCAATCATGCCATGAGTACAGTGTCTACAGGTGGTTTCAGTACGAAAAATGCTTCTATCGGCTTCTACGATAGTCGACTGATAGAGATCATTATAATGGTATTCATGATTTTGTCTTCTTTGCACTTTGGCTTGCTATATTCTTCTATTGTCGGAAGAAATGCTAATATCTTCAGATATCCTGTCACAAAATATTACTTGTTGTCAATACTGATATGCAGTGTGGTTGTGGCTGCCAATTTGTTATTGTCAGGATCGATTTCGAGTGTGTCTGATGCTATCTTTGATTCATTTTTTAATGTTATCTCTTTGGTCTCCTCTTCTGGATTTGCAAATTGCGATACTTCAGTATGGCCATTGTTTTCTATTATGATTTTGGTGTTTCTGACATTACAGTGTGGATGCACAGGGTCAACTAGTGGTGGTTTGAAAGCAGACAGAGTATGGATGTTGTTCAAAGCTACTCATAATCAATTGCTCAAAACTCTCCATCCAAATGCGGTCATTCAAGTTAAATATGGTGACAACCAAGTTGTTGATAAGAATTTGATATCCTCAGTGTCTCTTTTTACTGTTGTTTATTTATTTATTGTTTTTGTATGCTCATTGGTTTACGCTGCTATTGGTATGGATTTTATAGATGCAGTGTCTTCATCAGTCACAATGATGGGTAATGTAGGGCCTTGCTTTGGCTCAGTAGGCGCGGCATCAAACTATTCTGCCATACCTGCTTTGGGCAAGTTTGTGATGAGCATAGAAATGATTATTGGCCGTTTGGAGATATATTCTGTTTTAGTTGTTTTCCTTCTTTTTAGAAAGCGTGCATAATGGGAATTGAACATTTTTTTCAGCAAAAAATAGGTGAAAATCTTGCTTTCGAACCGACTGAAGACCAATCTGCAGCAATGCAAACTCTATCTGAGTTTGTTACTCTCAAAGATGACTGTGATATCCTGATTTTGACTGGATATGCGGGTACCGGCAAGACTTCTTTAATAGCTGCATTTGTGAAGACTCTTAAGCAATTTCAGTATAAATTTGTGCTTTTGGCTCCAACTGGCAGATCTGCCAAAGTTCTTTCCAATTTTACTAATGAAAAGGCCTTTACTATGCACAAACATATTTATCGGCAAAAATCTTTAACTGCGGGATTGGGTAAATTTACTCTTGATGTCAATAAGTCAAATGACACTTTCTTTATAGTAGATGAAGCATCGCTTATTACTATTGATTCTGGAGGGAATGCAGCCTTTGGCTCAGGTGATCTTTTGAACGATTTTATAAGCTATGTGCGTCAAGGAAGTGGCAATAACATAATATTTGTTGGAGATAAAGGACAGTTGCCTCCTATCGGTATGGAAGAAAGTCCTGCTTTGGATACAGAATATATGAACAGTTGCTATGGCAATTTGATGGAAAGTTCTTTGAATAAGGTTGTGAGACAAACTATGCAAAGTGGCATTTTGTATAATGCAACTCTTGTCAGACATCAAATTGAACAAGGCTTTGGGGCTGAGCTGTCTTTGAACGTGAATGATTTTGATGATGTGGAAAACATTCACGGTTCTGAACTAATAGAAAAAATTTCGGACGCTTTTGACAAATATGGACCTGATGAAGTGGTAGTCTTGTGTCGCTCCAATAAGAGAGCAAATCGATATAATGCAGGGATTAGATCGACAGTATTATTTCGAGAAGAGCAACTCAACAAGGGTGATAAATTGATGGTGGTAAAAAATTGTTATCAATTTTTGGAAGATGTGAAAGATCCGAACTTCTTTATTGCAAATGGTGATGTGGCTCGATTGATGAAAATATCACATTATGAAGAAAGATACGGGTTGCACTTTGCTCAAGCTGTCATATGCTTTTCCGATTATAATGATTTGGAAATTAGCGCTAAAGTAATATTAGACACATTGACGAGCGAAAGCGCATCGCTCACTTCTGATCAGCAGACTCAGTTGTTTGAAGGAGTTTTAGCTGACCATTCAGATATTAAAACAAAGAGAAAAAGATATGCTGCGGTGCGCGAAGATTCATATTTCAATGCATTGCAAATCAAGCATGCCTCTGCTATAACCTGTCACAAATCTCAAGGCGGTCAATGGAGTTGCGTGTTTGTAGATAACCCATTCTGGCGGGATGAAATTGAACTAGAGGATTTAAAATGGCTATATACGGCCATAACCCGAGCCAGTGAAAAATTATACCTTGTTAACTTTAAAACATTTATAAAATGAAACAGTTTTTATTGGTGCTTGCTTGTTTCTTGTCTATGGCATCAAGCATTGATTTGAATGCTCAAAAGAAAATTAAATTGACCGATAAACAGATTGTTGGTGAATTACCTGCCGGAATTATTAATAACAGACCAAAAAACGAAGTAACAGCAATAAAGCGTGTGAAGATGCTTTCGCTGGTGGAGAATTGGGTTAATCCAACTTATTCACCTGACTCAAGTAAAATCGCTTATACCCTGAAAAATGATTTGTATTCGATTGATGTTAAGAGTAAAGAAATAATAAGACATACTAATAATGGGTCTGATGTGATTTTAAATGGATATGCTTCTTGGGTATATTATGAAGAGATATTTGGACGTTTATCAAATTATAAAGCTTTTTGGTGGTCACCAGACAGTCAGGTTATAGCTTTTTACAATTTTGACAATAGCAAAGTTCCGATGTTCCCTATATATAATTCTGAAGGACAATATGGAAGTATAAATGAAACTCGCTATCCTAAGGCGGGTGAAGTGAATCCTACTGTTAAAATCGGGTTTGTGAGTGTGAAAGGCGGGGAAACAGTATGGGCTGATTTTGATAGTAATTTGGACCAATATTTCGGTATTCCTTTTTGGAATGCGAAAGGAGACCGCTTGATGGTATCTTGGATGGATCGCAGTCAAGACAACCTATCTCTCTATGAAGTTGACCCCATTTATGGAACTGTCAATAGTTGCTATTCAGAACATCAAGAGGCTTGGATTGATTGGATGGATCAGATGTTGTTTTCTCAAGAAGGAATCTATATTATTAGAGATTTTGACCATTGGCAACAAATATATTTTCTCAGCTATGACGGGACTCAGTTTGATAGAGTAAGTGATGGTGAACATAACTGGAATGTTAAACTACTCAAATTGGATAAGAAATATCTCTACTTTACGGCAAAAAGAGAGTCCTCTGTGAGAAATGACATTTACAGAATTACACTTTGCAACAAAAAGACAGAAAGAGTCAGTTTCGGTGACTATAATTTTACAAATGTGAATATTTCTAATGACAATACCCAAGTGTTTGCCACTATGTCGAATAGCCAGACACCGAATAGAGATATAGTAATTACTATTCCTAGAAGCGGAAACCTCAGCAACACAAAAGTGGAAACTCTTTTTGACTCTAAAGGCTCATCTTTTGATAATTATGCTTTGGCTATGCCTGAGATTGTATATATCACTACTCGAAATGGTTCTAAGCTTCCTGCATCAGTGATATGGCCAATAGATATGGATAAGTCAGGAAGGACAAAATATCCTGTGAAAGTAGACATTTACGGAGGTCCTGATACTCCTCAAGTATTGGATAGTTGGAAGGGAATCAGCTTTAAAAACCAGTGGTGGGCCAATCATGGTGTCATTCAACTTGTGTTGGATACACGTTCTGCAGGCTATTTGGGTAAAGCCGGTATGGAGGAAGTATATCGTCAATTAGGTGTTTTAGAACTAGAGGATTTGATTGATGGCATTAAATATTTCACCAAATTACCTTATTTAAATGCTCAGAAGGTTGGGGTAGAGGGCTTTTCTTATGGCGGTACAATGTCAGTGCTTTGTGCAACTCAAGCCAATGAATACTTTCAGTATGCGATAGCAGGTGGATCTGTCACAGATTGGGCATTATATGATTCACACTACACTGAGAGATATATGGACACTCCTCAAGATAACCCAGATGGTTATAAAAAAAGTGCTGTTTTAGGAAGATTATCAGCCTATAAAGGAGATAAAAGCAATATGCTGAGAATTACTCATGGAACAGGTGATGACAATGTCCATTTTCAAAATACATTGCAGCTAATTGATACTCTTCAAAGTCAGAATAAAGATTTTGAACTGATGATTTATCCTCAAGGGATGCATGGATACAGAGGTGTTCAAGCTAGGCAAAGTAACCTTCAAGATTATCGTTTTTGGTATGAATATTTGCTGGATGAGGATTTGCCGGAAATATTAAAGCAGAGATAACAAAAAAACGACCATTTATTGGTCGTTTTTTTGTTATTTAGTAAAATAGATATTACTTGTCGCCGAGTTGCAATTTCTGGACATAGATTGCCTTTTTGAGCTCGTCTCTTTTTTTTACGGATGGTTTTTCGAAAGTCTTTCTGCTGCGAAGTTCTTTCACGATACCTGTCTTTCCAAATTTGCGTTTGAATTTCTTTAGAGCTCTTTCGATGTTTTCACCTTCTTTAATTGGAACGATAATCATAGTAATTGCACACCTCCTTTTATTTGTGGCGCAAAGGTAAGTAAGATTTTGAGAACTGCAAATGCTATAAACAAGATTTTTAGTAAATTTGTTTACTGATTTAGTTATTATGATAAAGTCCTTTATTGACTATCTGGCTCATCAAAAGAGATATTCTCAGCGTACACAACTGCTATATGAAGCAGCGCTGTCAGAGTTTTTTCGCTATGCTTATCCAGAGTTAGGTGATTTGGCTGGTCTAGACATCGAGGCAATAACTACAGTATTGAAAAACAATATTATAAGAGGATATATCGCTCAATCATTGGAAAATGATTTATCTGCACGAACTGTAAACCTTCACCTTTCTGCTCTGAGTAGTTTCTGCAATTATTTAATCAAGCAGGGGAAATTTAAAGACAATCCTGTAAGAAAAATTAATAGGCCCAAAGAGTCGCATAGACTGCCTGAATTTTATACCGAAAATTCTATCGAACACTATTTTGAAATGAAAGATAGTGACTTTGAAGGAGAAGAGACTATGTCTCATTTGCGAGATCGAATGATGATAATGGTATTATATGCTACAGGAATGCGCCGAAGTGAAATTTGTAAGCTAAAAGTGAGCAATTTTGACAATTCTCGTCAGGTTCTTAGGATTGTCGGTAAAGGTGACAAAGAGCGAGAAATTCCAGTTCCGGCTTTGATATGTCAATATATCTTGCTATATTTGATAAGGCTTGGGAAGGAATATTCTGCTAGAAGTGATGATTACTTTTTTTTGACTGATAAAGGTCAGGCTTTATATCCTGCATTTGTCAATTTAGTTGTCAAAAAGGAGCTAGAGAAGGCAGAAGGTTTTACTGGTCGCAAATCGCCCCACGTGTTGAGGCACTCATTGGCCACTCATTTGTTGAACAATGGCGCAGACTTGAATAGTATTAAAGAAATTTTGGGTCATAGTTCCTTGGCTGCTACACAAGTTTATACTCACAACTCTTTTGAGCAATTGAGAAATACTTATTTAACCGCTCACCCAAGAGCAAAGATAGGAGGTAAAAATGGAAATTAAAGTTCAATCAATCAAATTCGATGCAGATCAAAAGTTACTCGAATTCATTGACAAAAAGCTTGGTAAGCTTGACAAATTTTATGAAGATGTTATCAGATGCGAGGTTACTTTATCACTCCTTGCAGAGTATAACAACAAGAATGCTTTGGTAAGGGTGCTGATTCCCGGTAGCGAGGTTGTAGTTGAGCGCAACGCAGACTCTTTCGAAGACGCTATTGTGGATTGTGCCAGCATTCTGAAAGATAAACTGGTATCAGTTAAGGAAAAACGATTCAAGTAATGAATAGTTGGCATAGCTCTTTTGAGCTTAGTCCATAGAAATAGTCGTCGAGAGGCAGTGAATTCAGCTTTTCGACGATTTTTCTTTTATCCAGAGAGCAACCTTCCAACTGTTTGCAAAAGTTTGAAGTGTCTTTTGAGAAAAAATAATCTCCTTGAATGTAAAGAGCCTTAATAAATCCATTTTCCACATTCATATTCAACTCAATCAAGCCTGAAGGAAATTTTTTGCATCGAGAAAATGAATATTTTGGTGAATGCCCATAGTTCCAATCGTAGCTGGAATATTTTTCTTGTGCAAGTTTATCAATTTCGGCCAAGTCTTCTTTACTATAGTGATAATAACTGCCGAAGTCTATGTGGCTGACTATTTTAGCAATCAGCTCTTTTGGCTGCAGAGTATCAGCTAAAAAGTCGTTGATATTGGCAACTCTGCTGCGTGTGGATTTGACAGCTTTGTCAAAAAATTTCTCCGGTCTTGACTGAAGAGAGGCTGAAAGATTTTGCATTGAAGCATTGAGAAGTATAGTGCCGTGGCAGAGCATTCGTTGATGTGAATAGTATAATGCATTACCTGATATTTTTTTGCCATCAACAAGCAAATCATTTCTTCCGGAAAGTTCGGCCTTTAGTCCCAAATCAGCCAAAGTATCAATTATTGGAACTGTCATTAACTTGAAAGTCTCAGCAGGGCCACCTTCAGTCTTATTGCAATAGTAGCTGTAGTTAATATTGCCCAAATCATGAAACACCGCGCCTCCGCCGCTCAACCTGCGCACGACAGCAATATTATGTTCTTCAACAAAGCTAGAGTTGATTTCTGCTGCAGTGTTCTGATTCCTTCCGACAATAATGGAAGGCTCGTTCTGCCATAGTCTGAAAAAAGAAATCTCGCGACCGAGAAGATACTCTTCAGCCGCAAGATTCCAATAAGGATTTGTTGAATTATCTATTATGCAGAACATCTCTTATTTGTTAAGAGTGTTCCATAGCATGTCTTTAAGCTCAGTGATATTATAGCCGGTGACACTACTGATAAAGATGTGAGGCAAAGTGCGAGGCAAGTGCTTCTTAATATCTCTGCGAAGTTCATCATCAAGCATATCGCTTTTTGAAACGGCCAGTATCCTTTCTTTATCCAACAATTCTGGATTATAGAGCTTCAACTCATTGAGTAAGATTTTGTATTCAGCTGCAATGTCTTTGCTATCAGCTGGAACCATAAATAGCAACATAGAGTTACGCTCTATATGGCGTAAGAAGCGTAGACCTAAGCCTTTGCCTTCGTGGGCGCCTTCAATGATGCCTGGGATGTCAGCTATTACAAATGACTTGTCGTCTCGGTAATTTACAATACCAAGGCTAGGCTCCAATGTAGTAAAAGCATAATCTGCAATTTTTGGCCTTGCGGCTGATACTGTCGATACCAGAGTGGATTTTCCTGCATTTGGAAAACCAACCAGCCCGACATCAGCCAAAAGCTTAAGCTCCAAAATAAACCAACCTTCAATGCCTTCTTCGCCAGGCTGGGCATAGCGTGGAGTTTGATTGGTAGAGCTTTTGAAATTAGTGTTGCCAAGGCCGCCTCGGCCACCCTGGGCAATCACTATTTCTTGGCCGTTTTCAACTATTTCAAACAAAACTTCTTGAGTTTCGGCATCTTTTGCAACAGTACCAAGAGGCACATCTAAAATAATGTCTTTGCCGTTGGCTCCATCGCGAAGAGCTCCGCTGCCATTCACTCCAGAGTCGGCAATAACATGCTTTTTGTATTTCAAATGTATGAGCGTCCACATTTGATTGTTGCCTCGAAGGATGATGCTTCCACCATGGCCTCCGTTTCCTCCGTCAGGTCCGCCTTTGGGAACATATTTTTCCCTGCGTAGATGCATCGCCCCATGCCCTCCGTTGCCTGCACGGCAAAAGAGTTTTACGTAATCAATAAAATTGGATTCGCTCACGATTAGTTGGTATTAAATTAGTTCGCAGACTTTGTCGAAAATCTCTTCAATATTGCCCACACCGTCAATCTCACAATATTTATTCTGAGCTTTGTAGAATGAAATCACAGGCTCTGTCTTGTCGTGATATGTCTTGATACGGTTAGCAATTACTTCATCTTTTGTATCATCAGGACGATTCTCCAACATAGCGCGATGGCGGATACGTTCTTTTACCATCTCGTCGCTAATAGAAATGGAAATCACTGAAGTGACGCTTTGATTGAAGCTTTCCAACATTTTGTCAAGAGTGGCAGCTTGGTCTGTGTTGCGAGGGAAACCATCGAACAGAAAACCTGGAACAGATGGATTGCTTTCAATTTCGCTTTTAATCATACCAACAACAACTTCGTCAGGAACTAATAATCCTTGCTCAATAAGTGATTTGGCTTTAAGTCCAAGTGGGCTTTCTTTAGCCATTTCTTTGCGAAGAAGGTCGCCTGTTGATACATGGCGGAATCCGTATTTATCCACCAAAAGCTTGGCCTGAGTGCCTTTACCTGCACCTGGAGGGCCGAAAAGAATGTAATATTTCATTATGTTTAGTCGTTTTGATTATCATCAAGAATGTAGATATCGGCAAGGTGACGACCTATTTGGTCATAATCCAACCCGAAACCTACTATAAATTTGTTTTCTACTTTCATCGCCACATATTCAAGCGGACGGTCATATTTATAAACTTCAGGTTTGGTAAACATCGTGCATACACGGATATCTTTTGCTCCTCTGAAAGTCAAGTTATCAATAAGCTTTATGATAGTTTTCCCTGTGTCAACTATGTCCTCAACAATTATGACAGTGCGACCTTGCACATCAGTGGTAAGTCCTAAGATTTCTTTAATGTTGCCGGTAGAGCGAGTTCCTTCATAAGAGGATACCCTGATGGCAGACAATTCACTATTAAAATGAAGGCGTGGAAGAAGATGGCCTGCAAAGATTATCGAACCTGAAAGAACAGGTAAAATGAGGGGATACTCATCTTTTCCTTCAAAATCTGCGTTCAATTTGGCTGAAACATTGTCAATTGCTTTTATCAGTTTTTCATTTGGAATGTATGGTACGAAATATTTATCGTGAATTTTAATACGATTATCCATAGATAGAGATTTTTGCATGGCGCAAATTTAATATTAATTTTGCATATTCAATTTAAAACAATAGTGACAATGAAACCAATAGTCAGCATCATTATGGGAAGTTTGTCTGATATGCCTGTTATGAAGGCAGCAGCAGAGTTCCTTGACAGTATGGAAATTCCTTTTGAAATAAATGCTCTAAGTGCTCACAGAGTGCCCGAGCAAGTTGCTCAATTCGCTCAAGATGCTGCAGGTCGTGGTATCAAAGTAATAATTGCAGCTGCCGGTGGAGCGGCTCATCTTCCAGGAGTTATTGCTGCATCAACTCCAGTGCCGGTGATAGGAGTCCCTATTAAATCATCAAATTCTATGGATGGCTGGGATTCAGTATTGTCAATATTACAAATGCCTTCTGGCATACCTGTGGCTACTATGGCTCTGGATGGCTCTAAAAATGCTGCTATATTCGCTCTGCAAATTTTGGCTGCATCTTCAGATGAGTATATGGCAAAAATGGTCGCTTTCAAAGCTGAACTGGCCGGAAAAATTGCAAAGGCAAATGAGGATTTGAAGGCAGTGAGCTACAAATTCAAATGTTAAACGGATGTAAACGGATATAAACGTTTAGTAAATAATTACAGAATAACTTTCTCGTAGGTTTGTACTATGAGAAAGTTTTTGTTTTTATTGGTGTCAATATTGTTCGTTTTTAATGCAGGGGCTCAGAACCTTCCGCCTTTATTTGAGGAATGTCTGGAAGATATGTATGTGGAAGGATCTGAGTCTTCAATGGAGCAAATGATGCAATGGTATGAAAGCCTTCTGCTTGAGCCGCTCAATATTAATTCTGCTACTCGATCGCAGTTGGAATCCTTGTCTGTGTTGTCATTGTTCCAGATTGAGAGTCTTTTGGAATATATTCAAGAATACGGAGGAATTATTTCCTATTCTGAGTTTGAGTATGTAGATGGGTTTAATCCTGATATTGTTGCCTTTTTGCGTCCATTTATCTCCTTATCTTCAGTTCAAGCTTCAGAACAGGCAGTTTCTCAGATCAGAACAAAAGTTAAATGGAAAAGTAGCCAAGAGGGTTTTCTCAGGTATGCCAGATACCTTGGGAGTGTCTCTGATTTCTCTTATGGACTTACTTTGGAATCAGATGCCGCAGAGCCATGGATTCCGGATTTTATATCCGGTCATTTGTCATATCAGAAGAAAAACTTCAAGGCTCTTTTGGGAGACTTTTCTGCAACTTATGGACAAGGCTTGGCGATAGGGTCTTCGTTTTCTCTTTCGGCTTTGGGAGCTCCGGCTGCGGTTTTGAAGCGAAAGGACGATTTTAAGCCATTTACATCTGCAGGTGAGAATGATGCATTTCGGGGATTGGCCCTCAGCTATTCTTTTGGCTCTCATTCTCAACTCCAGTCATTTTTCTCAGCTTCCAGTCTTGATGCTACTGCCACAGATAGTACTTATAGTTCTTTGCCTTCTACGGGCTATCATCGTACTGCTTTTCAAAAGCAGCAAAAAGATGCTCTGAGAGAATATGTTGCTTGTGTGAACTATTTATATGAGTCAGAAAGCTTTTTATTGTCATCAACTCTTGCCTTGTATAGTTTTAACAAAGCGAACAAACGGCGCGTTCTTGAGTATAATAAATACCAAATGTATGATGGGTGGTATGGCAATTATTCTCTTGCTGCTCTTTACAGCAACAGCCATTCCCGATATTATTCTGAGTTAGCAATTGATAAAAAAGGTTCAATAGCTGCTCTATGTGGCTTGGTATGGTCTCCGAGCTATAATTTTGAAGGAGCTCTACAATTGAGATATTATCCAAAAGATTATATTGCCACTCATGCCGGTGCTTATTCATCTATTTCTAATGTTTCTAATCAATATGGCTTGTTGCTCAATATGCTCTTTCGTCCATTTGAAAAGTTTACGGTTACAACCATGACAGATGCTGCTTATCATCCACATCCTAGATTTAGAATTGATGGGCCATCAACAATTATAAAAATAAAGGCCAGAGTCGAATATGCAGAAGACTACATGTCTTTTCTCCTGCAAGACAACTATAGCTATAAGAGCTACGAAGGAAGCCATAAACATTCATTTCGCTTATGTGGAAAAGGACTAATATCGGAAAGTTTTGAGGTAGGAGCAAGGGCTGATTGTGTGATGGTTTTTAATCCTGTGGCTGATATGGATGCATATAGTCTTGAACTAGGGTGGGCGACATCAGCATATTTGCAGTACTATAGGCAGTCAGGGCTCAAATTGGCAGGCGGTCTTGCCAAATATAAATCATCATCTTCTTCAAATAAAATATATATGTATGAAAAAGATTTGCCTCAAAATTTTGCTATGGCGTCATATGTAGGGAATGGCATATCATCATATATATTATTCTCGTTTCGCTTGTTTGGAGATTTCTTATTGTCAACAAAAATATCGGCTAACATTCAAAAAATGCAATCGGCATGCTTAGAAGCCCGAGCACAAATTGATTGGCAGTTTTAAATAAAGACTGTTATTAATGCAGCGTTTATATATTTTTATGCATCTTTATAAAAACAATAATACAAACAATAATACAAACATATGAAAAAGATTATATCCCTTTTTATCATTGCTTGTGTGGCCTTTACGGGCTGCGATCGTTTCCTTTTGGATGATATTGCCAAAGTGCCTATCAAACGTCAAGACATTTTATTGACCAAAGCCCAAGCTGAAATGATTCCTTCTACAACGAGCTTTTCTTTTGATTTTCTTAGAGAGCTTTCTGCCTCAGAAAAGAGTAATGTCAATCTTTTTATGTCTCCTTTCAGCTTACAAACAGCTTTATCAATGGCTGCGGCCGGTGCAGTAGGTCAGACACAAGAAGAAATATATACAACTATCAGTTATGATAATTATTCTGTCAATGATGTTAATAATTTGTATAAAACTCTTATCCCAAGATTGAAAAATGTTGATAATACAACACAGATCGGAATAGCAAATTCTTTGTGGAGTAAAGAAACTGCAAAGATTCTGCCCTCTTTCAAGTCAATGATGAATGATTATTACGATGCTTCAACTCATACGATTGACGAAAATTTTTCGACTGAAGTCAACCGCTGGGTTAAAAAAGAGACAAAAGGAATGATTAATTCATTCCAAATGCCGGATAAAGCAGAAGCAGCCATACTCAATGCGCTATATTTTAAAGGATTATGGACTGACCAGTTTGAAAAGAGAGATAATATAGTTGATACATTTTATAACTATGATGGCTCAAAACCAAAAATCAGCTTTATGACTCAAAAAGAGTTGTCTTATCCTGCCTACGGAGGTGAGTCCTTTATGTCTTTGAGTATTCCTTATGGAAATGGAGCATATAGAATCACAATAATGTTGCCTGATGAAGGCAAGACAGTAGATGACGTTATTGCGGAATTGGATGCTGACATTTGGGGAAAGTGTTATACGGCTGCAAAAGTTTCAGCAAATATTTGGATTCCGAAGTTTGAAACTGAATATACCATTTCATCTATAGCGATGCTTGGCATATTGAAGAAAATGGGGATTAATCAAGCTTTTACTAATTATGCAGATTTTTCTCAAATGGCCGAATTATCGCTAAAAATCACTGATGTATTGCAAAAATCGATTATCAAAATAGACGAAAATGGTACTGAGGCAGCCACTGTCACCGGAGTGGCATTTGGGCCTACTTCAGCAGGGCCACCAGTAGGTTTGTTGGAGTTTAAGGTTGACCACCCATTTGTCTATTTTATCAGTGAAATAAGCACAGGTACAATTCTCTTTGCAGGTGTTCAAAAGACTTTTTAAGATGAAAATGCGATATGCCTTTTTGGCTTTGGCTTTATTTATGTCTTTGAGTCTCTCCGCTCAACGAAATGAAGTATTGTTTGGAGGAGGAATTCCCATATATTCATTGCTTGGTGTGAATTTGCCTTATGGACTTGATAAAACCTCCGGAGATTTTAATCTCGGATACAAACGAATTAAGCCTCTCAGTGAGCATTTCGATTTCTATTGGAGGGCCGATATTAATTTCAGGAGGCTTCAACTGACAAAGGATAATTATGCCACATCTAAAATATATACCAATACTGTGATGATTCCTGTTGGAGCCGGCTATCAGTTCAAAGCGAAATTTAACTCCAACACATCTTTCTATGTAGGTCTTAGTGGTGGGTTGAATATTATACCAGGCCGAAATCTTAATAAGCCATTTGATTTAAGTATTTTTCCAAATGCAGAAAACCAGTTGAAAGATAAGTCTTTCAAGAGAGAACAATACACAAACAGGACTTCTTTCTTTACTTCTTTGTCATTTTTAACTCCAAATACAGGTATTTCTTTGTTTTTTTGTGGTGACATAGGAGTAATCATTTCGGATAGATATACATTTGGACTCAATTATTCAAACTATGGAATAGTTCAGATTTCTCGAAGTAAATCATTTTATTGTTTGACTGATGACGATTGCGCAATGTTATACTCTCAATATGGCCAGACCTCAATGATTTTGAGCAACCTCGGCTTGAGAGTCGGGTATTTGTTTTAGGACTTTCTGTAAATTTAAAAAGGTTGTGATTTCTTTCGGGATCCCGACCTCTTTCTATTTTAGAAAAGTATAAATTTAGCAAAAATATTGAACTCTTTTTCATGTTTGTTCGATTATTTCAAATAAAAATTAAGGTAAAACTTTTCTTTGCTTATATTTTGATATACAATTAATTATTTGTTAATTTTACTAAGGGTATAATATACCAATGTAATCTTACAAACTTAATCTTATTCAAAACAACATGCTAAAAAGACTTCAAATTTTGTCATTGACTATGACATTTCTGTTTGTGTCAGCCAGTGCGTTTGCTCAGTCCGTGAAAATCAGCGGTACTATTGTGGATGAAGCAGGCTTGCCTGTTATTGGAGTAGCTGTTCTTCAGCAAGGCACTACAAATGGTGCTGCAACTGATTTCGATGGCAAATACTCCTTGTCTGTCCCTAAAGAAGCTACTATTGTAGTTTCCTGTATTGGTTATCAAAACCAAACTTTTGTAATTGGAGATCGTATTACTTATGACCTTATTCTCAAAGAAGACACTCAACTTCTTGAAGAAACTTTGGTTATTGGTTATGGTGTTCAGAACTATCGAAAATAGTATTTTAAGATTTCTCGGAGTTTCTTTTTTCGTCCATAACTATCGAAATAACAACTTTTTACACAAATTATTGTTTATCTCGGTTTCTT
>JAAZCF010000150.1 GCA_012513425.1 Bacteroidales bacterium | reverse complement strand
GTTGTGGAGTCTATGTCGTATTCATAGACTGCGTCTATCTGAAGATCACCATAGCAGCGGGCTTTACCGTCACGTATGTTACATAGCTGGGTACAGAGATTTCTGCCAACAAAGCCACGAGCTCCTGTTACTAAGATTTTCATGTCTTTACTTAGCTAATTTTGGCTATATCCTTTAATTCGTCCTTAATATACTCCAAAGATGCTATCTTTTCGACTGTCTCTTTTAAGTTGAGGCGGCGAGTGTTATTTGAATTGAATTCTTCGATAGTGACACGTCCGACATCTCCTTCAGTAAAGAATTTATCGTAATTGAGGTCACGGTTATCGGCAGGTACACGGTAGAAATTTCCCATGTCCTCAGCATTGGCGCATTCTTCTTTTGTGAGAAGAGTTTCGTACATTTTTTCTCCGTGACGGATGCCTATGACTTTGATGTCTTCTTTACGGCCGCCGAAAATTTCACACACGGCTTCTGCCTGTGTCTGCATAGTGCAAGCAGGAGCTTTCTGAACAAGAAAGAGGTTGAGGATGACCGTTGCTGCTGCATGATGCCCCCAGATATGTTGGCTGATATGCCTGCGCCGAGAGCGTTATACGTCTATTCATTCGATGAAGAAGCATTCGCTAAAGCCAACGCCTCAAAGGAATGGCGTAAATATCCATTTGATTTCTAAAATATTCATTATGACCAAGGAAGAAGCTAAAGACAAGTTGTTGAAACAAAATAAATGGCCTATGGTTGCTGATTTGTTTTGTGGGAAAGAACTATATATGTGTAATAAACAGTTGGTATGGCCTGACGAGAGAGAACTGGAAATGCTAACCTTGCATAACAGTCGGCAAAAGAATGAAGACACCAAATTCATCCTTGAAATACCACCAGAGCCAAGGAGTGCTAACATACTGGAGGCTAAAGTTGTGATTTTATCACTAAACCCAGGATATATTGATTATCTGAACAGAGATCTGGCCAATATGTTTAGCGAAAAATATGCGAAACAAATTACAGAGGATAAGCATTCGATACTTTACATGAAACCTCAAAGGGAATCATTGGCTTCACGCATACTTGGTGATTGTTATTGGTATAATGCCTTGAAACGTATAGGTGTGGATGCATATCAAGAAGAAAATTGGGAAAAGGTGCTCGATAATGTAGCAGTTATCCAGTGTTGTGCGTATGCGTCCAAATCTAAATCCCTCCCAAAGGAAACCCTTCCCTCACAAGAATACACAATAAAAGTAATTAAATACTTGGCTGAATATACAAATGCACGATTTTTGCTTATGAGAGCTGTATCTGAATGGGAAAAGTTTTTAGGAGAAGATTTTGTCAAATCGCTAGGAGATAGATGGATAGTAAGCGCACATTATCGCAACCAAACAATTTCAGCGAAAAATATCGGTCAGAATCAGTATGAGATGGTTATTGAAGCCTTAAAATCAAAATAGAATTTGATATGAGCAAAAACAGAATAGATTGCCCGAACATTACTTCGAGCAGAATAGACCAATTAGAGCGAAATGAAATTTTTGTCTTTGGTAGTAATCTTGACGGTCATCATATTGGGGGTGCAGCCAAGGTCGCCAACATGAAATTTGGTGCAGTATGGGGTGTTGGTGTGGGTATGACAGGCAAGACTTATGCCATTCCGACTATGCAAGGTGGTGTAGAATCTATAAGACCTTACGTTGATCAGTTTATCGAATTCGCAAAGAGCCACACAGATTTTCACTTTCTTGTTACTCGCATTGGTTGTGGTATCGCTGGCTTTAAGGACGAAGAGATCGCTCCATTGTTCAAACAAGCATTAGGTGTTATGAATGTATATCTTCCAAAAGATTTCTATGACATTCTGATGGCTCCTTACCTTGAACGTTGTTTCTATTATGGTAAGAATATCCCTGAGGATTACGGAGCAGAAGCAGGTCATAAATACGAGGAATGCTGGGTTAGATTTCATTTTAACGAGGATGATTACCTCAAGAATGAAACTATGAGTTACATTAAGGAAGGACTTGGCGACTTCTGTGCAGAAGACGGTGTGCCTATATCCATGAAAGCGATTCTATACAATCGTTTCTGCCATTGGGGATGGTGCGAAACGCCAGATACTTTTCGTTCTTGGTATGAGAGCATAGACTATACAAACGTTAAGTTGAAAAATGATGAACCTGGGAGGAAAATGAACAACTATTATAATCCTCTGCTTATTAGTGCCATTCTTGGTGACATCGCCGGTAGTATTTTCGAGTTTAATCCACACAAGTCAGTTGACGTTAATCTGCATGACAACCGTATGGACTTTACTGATGATACTATCATGACCATTGCGGTGGCTGACTGGATTTTGAATGACAAGAAATTAACTAGAATAGGCCTTGCTCATAAGATGCAGGAATGGGGACGCAAGTACCCTAATCCTATGGGGGCTTATGGAGGCATGTTCTCTCAATGGTTGAACAGTGATAATCCTAAGCCATACAATAGCTGGGGAAATGGTGCTGCAATGCGAGTATCTGCCGTAGGCTTTGCCTTCAATACCATGGAAGAAACTTTGAATATAGCAAAGATGTCGGCAGAAGTTACTCACAATCATCCAGAGGGAATCAAAGGTGCTCAGGCTACGGCTG
>JAAZCF010000149.1 GCA_012513425.1 Bacteroidales bacterium | reverse complement strand
GCTCTTAACAAGTGCTACGAATCTTCATGGAGAAAAGCACATGAACTATTAATTCATTTTGATAATGCCGAAAAAGCTTTCAAGAGTTGCAACAAACCTTTTCTCTTAGAAGAGGCTGCCAGAGAGATTGATTATTACAAACACAACAATATTGAAATCATTACTATCAAAGATGAAACATACCCGGTAAGACTCGCCCAAATAGCAGACGCCCCATTGGTTTTGTTTTCAAAAGGTACAAGAGGCTTAAATGGGAAAAGATTTCTAGCTGTAGTTGGCACCAGGCACAGCACAGCTCAAGCCAAAAAGTATTGCGATATGATAGCAGAGTATATGTCCGGATTAAAAATCAAACCTATCATTGTCAGCGGTTTGGCCTATGGCGTGGATAGTTATGCTCATCATTCTGCCCTCCACTATGGTCTAGATACCATAGCTGTAGTTGCCACTGGTTTGGATTATATCTACCCTGCCAGTAACAAAAAGTTAGCTGAGCAGATTGTGGAAAGGGGCGCAGTGATTACAGAATATTGGTCACACACACCTACTTATCCAAGCAATTTTGTCAACCGTAACCGTATTGTTGCAGGAATGTGCGACGGCACTGTGGTAGTGGAATCAAAAGAAAAAGGAGGCAGTCTCATCACGGCAGGTGCAGCATTTGCCTATGACCGCGATGTCTTTGCTTTCCCAGGCAGAGCAGATGACCCTGCATATGGTGGATGTAACAAATTAATAGAAAGAAACATCGCACATATTGTAACAGATTCTTCTTCGATTGGTTTCAACTTGGGGTGGACCCATACCAAAGTTCTACAAAAAAGCCTGGATTTATTTGATTTATCTATAGAAAAAAGTGCCATTTTAGAAATACTTGATGATGGCAACCCGAAGGATGCCGCACAAATTGCCGAGATTTGCGGACAAAGTGCCTGTGATGTGTCTCTGCGCTTATTGGAATTGGAAATGGATGGTCTGGTAAGAAACATTTCCACGAATAAATATGTACCTTTGTAAGGTATGATAGACACTCATTCACATATTTATGACGAGGCTTATGCCGAAGACTTTGAACAAGTGATTCAGCGAGCTAAAGAATCAGGCGTGGAAAAAATAATTCTTCCTGGCATTGATTCTCAAAGCTACACTGCAATGATGGATTGTGCAGAAAAACTTTGCGGCTATGCCATTCCGGCTATTGGCCTCCACCCCACTTCTGTTGGCAAAGATTATCATAATGAACTTCAATTTGTTTGGGATCATTTTGAAACAGGACGTTTCTGCGCCATTGGAGAGATTGGTTTAGATGAATATTGGAGCAAAGACTGCCTATTGGAGCAGATGCAGGTTTTTCAAGAGCAGCTTTATTTTGCATGGGAACAAGACTTACCTGTCATCATTCATTCCAGAGAGGCCACTGAAGACATTTTCTCTTGCCTTTCTAAGGTCGGAAAGCCATTGAGAGGCACTTTTCATGCCTATTGCGGCAGTTATGAAACTTATCTTCGTATAAAAAAACAATGGCCGGGTTTCAAAATTGGTGTTGGTGGCGTTGTAACCTACAAAAACTCTCATTTAGCTGCCTTTCTCGACAAGGTAGATATTAACGATATCGTGTTGGAGACTGACGCGCCATGGCTCACTCCTGTTCCTTTCAGAGGCAAACGCAACGAAAGCAGTTATGTCAGGTATGTTGCCATGAAAATTGCAGAAATAAAAAATATGAGCTTTTCTGAAGTAAATGATATTACTACTAACAACGCCGTTCAATTGTTTGCTCTATGACAAAACTACTCATCATATATACCGGAGGAACCATTGGTATGAAACAAGACCCGGAGACTATGTCTTTGGTTCCTTTCAATTTCAGGCAAATTCTTGAAGAAGTGCCCGAGCTCATAAAATTCAATATTGATATTGATGCTTACTCTTTTGAGCCGGCCATTGATTCCTCTGATGTTCAACCTGAATTCTGGGTAGAATTAGCCAAATTGATTGAAACAAACTATCGAAAATATGATGGATTTGTCATCTTACATGGAACAGATACTATGGCCTTCACGTCTTCCATGCTTAGTTTTATGTTGGAAAATTTGGAAAAAGCTGTTGTACTTACAGGAAGCCAACTGCCGATTGGAATGCTAAGAACTGACGGCAGGGAAAACTTAATTTCAGCTATTGAAATTGCTGCCGCAAAAAATGCCGATGGAAGGCCATGTGTGCCTGAAGTCTGCGTATTCTTTGAAAATGAACTATATAGAGGAAACCGCACCATCAAATATAATGCTGAAAACTTCAAAGCTTTCCGTTCTCCAAACTATCCATTATTGGCAGAAGCGGGCATTCACATAAAGTTTAACGAAGCAGCAATACATTATCCTTCTTCATGGGGTAACGAGTTAAAGGTCAATAACATTATTGATACTAAGGTCGGCATATTAAAGTTATATCCCGGCATTCAAGACAAGGCTGTTGATGCAATATTAGCCACAGATGGCATGAGAGCTCTAATTCTTGAAAGTTTCGGATGCGGAAACGCACCTTCCAGCCCTTGGTTTATCAATAGGATTAAGAAAATCATCCTTCAGGGGGTGGTGGTGGTCAATGTATCTCAATGTAATGCCGGCAGTGTTGATATGGATGCTTATGCTACAGGATGCATTCTAAAACAAGCTGGTTTGATAAGTGCGTATGACGCAACATTTGAAAGCACACTTGCAAAATTGTATTTTTTACTCGGAAAATATGAAGATAATGAAAGTGTAAAGTTCTATATGAATGAGAATATAAAAGGAGAAATTTCAAAAAGGAAATAGCATTTTCAAAAATAAATCGTACATTGCACGGTATTTTACGACTATTAATATAGCGTGAAGTGAGCGGAACGAACAAATAACTATTTAAATACATTGTTTAATAATTAATTACACAAAAAACTTATGAAAAAAATTTTCATGTTTTTGGCAGTGGCAGGCCTTTTGACATTTTCTGCAAACTACCAAGCAAGTGCTCAGGACGAACAAGCAACTGAACAAGTTGCTGCTGCATCAGACGAAGCTGATCCTTTCGCTGCAGGTTCCACCGAACAACAACCTCTTCATCAAGCTCTGAAAACTACTTTTATTGAAGGTGGTGCGGGCTTCATGGCAACAATTTTGTTGTGTCTTATTTTAGGTCTCGCTATCTGTATTGAAAGAATCATCACTCTTAGCTTAGCTCAAACTAACACTCAGAAGCTTCTCAGCAAAATTGAGGATGCTCTTGCTAAGCACGATGTAGAAGAAGCTAAAGCAATTTGCCGCAATACTCGCGGTCCGGTAGCAAGCATTTTCTATCAGGGTCTTCTTCGTATGGACCAAGGTGTTGAGAATGTTGAAAAAGCAGTTGTTTCTTATGGTTCAGTTCAAATGAGTCAACTTGAGAGTGGCCTTACTTGGATTTCTCTTTTCATCGGTGTTGCTCCTATGTTGGGATTCATGGGTACTGTAATCGGTTTGATTCAAGCATTCAATGCTATTGAGGTGGCAGGTGATATTTCTCCAGCCCTTGTTGCTAGTGGTATGAAAGTAGCTTTGATCACAACCGTAGGTGGTTTGATTGTTGCTATCGTTCTTCAATTGTTCTACAACTATCTTATTTCAAAGATTGACACCATTGTTACTTCAATGGAAGATTCTTCTATTTCTCTTGTTGACCTTGTAGTAAAATATCAAAAATAGTATATCATGAAATTGGCTAAATTTTTAGAAATTCTTCTTCTTGGCCTTTCTGCTATACTCTTTGTCGTATTCTTTGTTTCACCTCACAGTGTTGCTTCGGATCCGATTATTGATACATATCTTATTTGGGCCTATGTGCTTTTCTTTGTGGCTCTTGTAGTATTATTAGGCTTTTTGCTTAGCAAAACATTTAGTACTAAGAAAGGCATTATCAACTTTTTACTTTTGCTTGTTGGCGTTGTTGTTCTCGTGGGTATTTCATATATCCTAGCTCCAGGTGGAGAAGTGAAAACTTCAGTTGCTTACACAGAGCAAATTTCAAAATTAAGTGATACTGCATTGATTTTGACCTACATCCTTGGTGGTGGTGCAATTGTTGCATTGGTTGGTTCAATAATCATGAATTCCATCAGAAATCGTTAAAAATCGTAAATATGGCAAACAAAAAGACACCCGAAATAAATGGTGGTTCTATGGCGGATATCTCCTTCATTGTATTGATATTCTTCCTTATGGTTACTACCATGGACCAGGAAAAGGGCCTTTCGCGCCGTCTTCCTCCAATGCCTACAGAAGATCAGCAGGTTGAAGACCAAAAAGTCAACCGTCGTAACATTATCATTGTTAAAATCAATGTTAATGACCGTATCTTCGCAGGAAATGAGGCGATTGATGTTAGCCAGCTGAAAGATAAAATAGTTGAATTCCTTACAAACCCTGCAGATAATCCAAATCTCCCAGAAAAAGAGATGACAGAAATTGAAGGTTTTGGACAATACAATGTTTCAAAAGGTGTGATTTCTCTTCAGAATGACCGTGGTACAACATATAGCAAGTACATTGAAGTACAGAAT
>JAAZCF010000148.1 GCA_012513425.1 Bacteroidales bacterium | reverse complement strand
TGATTAAGATCAGCGAATTCGAGAGTACCATCGTCTTTTACACCCAAATATTTGTAACCCATAAGATGCCAAATTGGTTTACCAGCTTCAAAAACTGTGATTGTCTGGTAGTTAGTTGAGCTAGCATCTTTTCTCTCAATACGAGCAGTTCCTTCAGGAAGTGAAACTACTTCATTGTGAAGGGTTGAGAAGTTTGCTCCAATTGAGTAGTTGAAATCTCCAATAGCATCTTTCCAGTTAACATCAAATTCTAAACCTGTGTTGAGAACGTTACCACCATTTACGGTAGAACTACTAACACCCAACTCTGGTGGAAGAGTTTTGCTGAAGAGAAGATCTTTGGTTTGTTTGTTGAAGTAGTCTGCAGTCAAGGTCAAACGGTTGTCCAAGAAACGAGCATCGATACCAAGGTCATACTGCTCTGAAGTCTCCCAAGTAAGGTTTGGATTTGGAAGTCCTGAAGGAGAAGAAGCAAATGTTGAACCCATGTTATCAACTGAATATTGATACCAGCTGTTACCAAGGTTGATAGTACTTGAGTAAGGATAGCCATTAAGAACGCTGATGTTACCATTGCGACCCCAAGAAGCACGAAGCCTCAAAAAGGAAATTGCGTTGTTGCTAATATTATCTTTGAACCATGACTCGTTGCTTGCAGTCCAACCTGCTGAGAATGAAGGGAATTTACCCCAACGTTTGTCTGCAGGAAGTTTTGATGAGTCAAAAGCATCAGCACGGAAGTTTGCCTGAATGCTATAGCGGTTGTCGTATGAATAAATCAGACGACCGAAATATGCAAGCTGTGCACTTCTGCCAGGAGCGTTACCAATTGATTTAGAAGCATCACCCTTAACATAGTTTAAATAAATGAACTGTGGCTCATAAGCACTGAGGATATCTGGACCGCTTGCTGAACCAGATACATTATCTGATCTGTTTTCAATGAATGACATACCAGCCATTGCTGTGATTTCGTGTACTTTATCAATAGTCACATTATAGTTAGCAAAGTTTTCCCATTGATAATACAAACCGGTGTTTGCATTTGCAGAGATTGAATAGTTATCTTGTGAACCACGTGGACCTATATAATAAGGTGCAGTATAGCTATGACTTGTGCTCTGACTGATACGATAACCGAAACGTGATGTGAATGTAAAGCCTTTGAATGGAGTAAGATTTGCGAAGAAAGTACCATTAATGTTCATTCCGCTGTTTGAAGATTCTGTAGCGTCACGTTTTGCAAATGGGCTACCTTCTAGGTCAGAATATTTGGTATTAGCAAACCAACCATTTTCGTCACTGAAAAAACGATAAGGACGACCTTCGCCACCTGCCATTACGCGATTATACTGAGTTCTAACATCAATAGACATCTCCTCAGGAGTTTTCCAGTATACAGGAGTTAATGGGTCAACCATTAACAATGATTCAAATGATGAACCATAACCTCTTTGAGATACGCTCTGAGTAGACCATCTTTCCATTGATGTGTTGGTACCTACTTGCAACCATTTGAAAAGCTGATAGTCAGCATTTACTTGAGCAGTTAAACGTTTGTAAAGGTCTTTTTGTCCTTTTACAACACCATCATCATGTACATAATTGATAGAAGTGAAGAAGTGACCATAGTTGTTACCACCAGAGAATGAAAGTGAGTTCTGGTAGCTCCAAGTAGGCTCAATATAAGCACCTATCCAATCCTGATCAATTTTGCCATTAGGATAATCAGAGTTACTGTAGTCAAAGTCACTAAGTTTGTTGTTAACAAAATCATCACCATATTCGAGAGTCATATACTCAATGAACTGGTCACGAGCCAGCAAAGGTCTTTTGCTGAAATTCTGTAAAGTAGCTTTACCTGAGTATGTTACTGTAGAATGTCCGGATTTTACACCTGTTTTAGTAGTAATAAGAACTACACCATTACCGGCCTCAGCACCATAAATTGCAGCAGAAGCAGCATCTTTCAAAACCTCCATTGATTCAATCATAGAAGGGTCCAAATACTGTATACTGCTAACTTTCAAGCCGTCTACGATAAGCAGTGGAGAAATATTACCAGAGTTTGAAGAATAACCACGAACGCGGATTTCAGCACCTGCTCCAGGGTTACCAGAAGTAATGATATGTACTCCGGAAACTTTACCTTGAAGGGCAGCAGCAGCATCTGTTGTAGAACGGTTCTTCAAGTCCTCTGAGCGTAAAGACGCAACGGCACCTGTCAAGTCAGACTTCTTCTGAACACCGTAACCAATAACTACTGTCTCTTCCAGAAGCTCTGTGTCTTCTACGAGTACTATATTATAAATAGTTTGATTGTCAACAGTAAATTTACTGGTGACATAACCAATAAATGAAACTTCCACATCAGCACCTTTTGGTACATTAAGTGTGAAAGCACCATCTAAATCTGTTGCAGCACCATTAGTGGTTCCAGCTTGCAATACAGCTGCTCCAACTACTGGCAAACCTGCAGCATCAATCACCTTACCAATAATTCTAACTGGCTGGGCAAATAGTGTAACTGTAAGAAGCATCATAGCCACTACAGTTAACATCCTCTTTGATAGTTGTTTAATCATAAGATTAGTTTGTGAGTTGTGTTAATAGAAAGTTATTTAGTTTAAAATTTCGTTTCGTCCTATAAAAGTAAAAAACCTTTTTCGTACTAAATGCAGCGTGAATTATATTTAAACGAATATGAATGATTCTGGATTTGTATCATATTCATTCAATTTTGATTCAAATATGAATCAAAATTTGCAAATAAGAACAGAAAATATTATATAAGAGAATTGCCGAAATTTTGTAAAAATTACAAACCAAAAACAATTTCTGCCGGATAAACTTTTCCACCTGTCAAGAATAAAGATGGCTATTATTTGCTGTCAAATGTTTTTACAAAAAATGTGCCCTTAACGACATTTTCCACATAAAAATTATTAAAAATACAAAAAAAATACAAGACTTATGTTAAGAATAGTTTTCATAATCGTTCAAATATGATTACTTTAGTTGAATGAAACGGAAAAAACTAGTCATACTAATAATTTTTGCATTATTCTGGATTAATGCAAATGCTCAAGCCTATTACTTTCGACAAATATTAGATGGCCTTCCAAATAACTCTGTCATGACCGGGCTTTGCGATAGCAAAGGCTTCATGTGGTTTGGAACCAAATATGGATTATGTAGGCATGATGGTTACCAATTCATGACATTTAACGACTTGCCTTCTGAATCTATATTGTGTTTAGCTGAAGATAATAACTCAAATATATGGGTGTCTACTCAAGAAGGACTATATTATATCAATACTAGCAACAATTACGTAACGCAAATTGATCTTCCTGAATCATTTGATGGTCCTTTTACAAATATGTTGTTTGATGGTAATGAAAATTTATGGCTAACAACAGCAAAAGGTTTATATTCCTATAATTTCAAGACTAAAGCCTTTAATACTTATTCTATAAATAATGATGCATATCCAACGGCAATAGTCAAATCCTCTAATGGCCTAATATGGGTCTCTTTAAATGATGGTTGCTTATACAGTTATATTCCAGGGCAATTAGAGCATGATACAATTGTATTTGATTTTATTGTTGCCGGTATCACACAATGTGGAGATAATCATCTTGATATAATAACAACAGACGGACAATTGATCCAGTATAATTATCAAAACAAACATTTGGCAACTCTTGCTACTATTAATTATCATGATTTGCCTTTGAAGTTCTATGGTATTCATGCTAGCTCAAGCGGTCAGTATTGGATTAGTAGTGATCGAGGCGTATTTGTATATGACAAAGAAATACAAGATGTAACACATATCACACACATTAACGGCGACCCATATTCACTTTCCAGCAATGAAGTTCGTTATATCACAGAAGATAAAAATCACGGCCTGTGGATATGTACTTACCATAGTGGATTGAATTATTTATATCTTGGGGATAAAAAGTTTTCTAAATTTTATCAGACTTCTCGTTGGTCTATGAATGGAAAAGTAGTCAGGTCTTTGTGTTCTGACCAACAAGGTTATTTATGGATTGGTACTGAAGATGGAGGTCTTAATAAACTTGATATTGATAATCAGGATTTTGTAACATACGATAATATGATAGAGCTTAGAGGCTTAAACATTCAAGACATGATGATGATTGGAGATACTCTCTGGATTGCAACTGTCATGAATGGCATATATCTATACGATACTCAAAAAGAAATAATCCTTAATCACTATCTAAAGGTAAGTAATGCTGAAGAAGAAATAGATTTTAGCAACATGCAGATTGAATGCATGTGTCGAATTTCTGAAAACATCATATTATTTGGAACTGATAAAGGATTGTATATGTATGATATTGCTAGCAAGGAATTTTCATCAGTATCTTATCCAGATGACGGATTATCTGTTCTTTGCATATATCAAGATAGTTTCGGAATTGTATGGATCGGAACTACTGGAAATGGCATATTTTGTTGGGAAAGAAAGACCGGGATTCTAAAGCACTATACCAAAGGGAATCGCCCTACTGATATACCTCATAATTATATTACTTGCTTCTTTGAAGATTCAAGGCACAGAATGTGGATTGGAACCGAAGGTGGAGGGTTGATATATTCAAAACTGAATAACGAATTTGATTTTAATTTCGAAACTTACACTACCTCACAAGGTTTACCTTCAAATATTATCAGCTCCATCAATGAAGATGACATGGCTTCAATCTGGATATCTACATCAAATGGTCTTGCTCATTTGAATCCTGACAACTCTTATATATCTGAAGTGTATACAAATGCTGATGGGCTGCTTGATAATATGTTTTCATATAATGCAAGCTATTCAGATGTAAAGGGACTTATGTATTTTGGCTCAAGTGAGGGTTTGATTTCATTCAACCCCAAAGATTTTATAAAATCCGAAACATCCTTACCCTTATTTATTACTCAACTTGGGACTCGCATCGAACAAAACTATTCTATGCTTGACATTGATGAGATAACAATAAAGAGTAAAGACGCATCTGTAATTAGGATATCTTATGGATCTTTGAATTATTCCAATCCGAGATCAACGATGTATGTGTATCAATTACAAGGCATTGATAAATCAGAAATTTTCACTAACTCAAATACTGTAAGATATAGCTCATTGAAGCCGGGTAAATATTCTTTTCATGTAGCTATTGCCGGTAGCGATGAACCACAATCTTCAAAATCCTTGCAAATTATTATTCAAGCGCCATGTTACGCTAGTATTCCGGCATTTTGTTTGTATTTTCTCATAATCTGTCTTGCTTGCTATTTATCAATTTCTTCAATTATACAAAAGAAGAAAAAAGAAGAATTGCGAATAAACGAAAAGTTAGAACAAGAGACACATAAAGAGATTTATAATGCGAAAATCAATTTCTTCACAAATATCACACATGAAATTCGAACTCCTTTGATGCTCATTAAGATGCCATTAGATAAAATTATAGCATCAGGTCAATACACAGAAAGCCAGGAAAGCGACCTGAAGTTAATGCAATGCAATACCAACAGACTTTTTAACTTATGCAATCAACTGCTGGCTATTCGAAGAATTGAAAAAGAACACATCAAATACACATTCACAAAGAATAATTTCAGTCAGCTCGTTAGTGATTGTTTCAGACCATTTCAACCTATGATTGATGAACAAGGGATAGAAACTTTTATTAAGGATGACGGCTCCTGTATGGAGATAAGTTGTGATGCTGAGATGGTTACAAAGATATTGACAAATCTTATCTCGAATGCCATTAAATATTGCGAAAAGACCATTTCCATTGATTATGGGACTGTTGAATCAGAGCGCATCGTCTATTTCAATATTTCAAATGATGGTGAAATAATCACTCACGAAGAACAAGAGAATTTATTTAAACCATTCTATAGAAATAACAAAGACGAGAGAAACTCAAAAGTAAATGGTACGGGCTTGGGTTTGCCGCTCGCAAAAGCGCTTACTGAACTTCATAAAGGAACACTTATTTTTATGGGTGAGGATAACAACTTTAACACGTTTAAACTAACCCTGCCAATTGATCATCTGGATCAGACTATTATTGATGTTTCTGATAATTCTCAAGAAGGAACAGTATCAAATACTGATAATAACATCGAAAAGCTTCCTATCGTTTTGTTGGCTGAAGACGAATGCCAAATGAGGAACTATTTAGTTAAAGAATTGAGCGGACATTATCATGTATTATTAGCTGCTAATGGACTTGAAGCATTGAATATTATACAACACAATAAAGTTCATGTGGTGGTGAGTGACATTATTATGCCTAAGATGGATGGACTAGATCTTTGTAAGAAAATAAAAGAAAACTCAGAGACCAACCATATCCCTGTAATATTAATTACTGCAGCTATTGAAACAAATAAACATTTGAAAACATTAGAGTCAGGCGCCAACAGCTATCTTGAAAAGCCATTCTCAATAACATTATTAATAGCCACTATTAATAATTTATTAAAAAGTCGTCAATTATCTCAAGAATATTTCTCGAGTTCTTCGCTTTCTCATCTTTTCGGAGACTCTTTCAGCATAGTTGATAAGGATTATTTAGCTAAAGTGGACGAGATTATCGCTAATAACATGACAAATCCAAATCTATCAGTGGAGTTGATTAGCCAACGGATTGGCACTAGTAAATCAACTCTCTACAGAAAAATCAAAGAATATACTAATATCAATCCAAATGAATATATTCGTATATGTAGACTTAGAAATGCCGCAGAAATGCTGGCTACCAATAAATATCGAATAAATGAAGTGGCAGACCTCACTGGCTTTTCTTCGCCATCATATTTCACGAGATTATTCACCAAACAATTCAAAATCTCTCCAACAGACTTTTTAAAACGACAAAAAGACTTGTCTGAGCAATAAAAAAAGAGAGGATGACATTTTATCTGTCATCCTCTCAAAGTTTTATCTTAAGGAACAATTATTCCATTGAGATTTCGTAGATATTGGCTGAACATGCTTGAACTTTAATGCTGCTATAAGAAGTATACTCTCTCTCAGTGGTAACCACTTGCATTTCATCACCAGGTGTGTTGTAAGCCATCTCAGAAGGGCCTGTGATAGAGTATGCTTTCACTGCTTTACTCTTGATAGATTGGTCTGACACGAATGACATGTTGAGAGGATGCTCTTCGTAGCTTAAGTTTATAACAGATACACTGAGTACTTTGCGCTCAAGGTCATAAGCAGCAGCTACATCAAAAGGCCTTGTTTCACCAGTAACCTCAACAGGAATACCATTGAAATGTGCGCGATAAGTTTTGAGAACCTCTCCTGTTGCAGCATAGCAAGCATCAGTGGTAGTAGTCTTAATGCAGCCGATTACATTTACGGTCTGTGCATAGTTGGCCATAAAGACGATGTCTGAGTTGCGAAGGAAAGCATTCAAACCTGCGGCGATTCCAAGAGCATCACGTAAGAAGTATCGTGTTCCTAACTCACCATAAATGTGTGGACCATACCAGAAATTCCACTCATCCATGCAGATACGAATATCTTTTTCTGCAAGGCCTGGAATATTCTCACGATAGTCACGATGTGCTTGGCTGATTGTGTTAATTGATGTAGGGACCTGCAGGGCGTGGTTTCGAAGACCTGGAAGATCTGTATGATAGAAGTGCTCACTGACATAATCCATGTGGTCATTACAGTTTGCCATTATCATTTCATCCCAAGCTCCAACATTCCCTACAGCAATAAGTTTGATAGTTGAGTCTTCAGCCTGCATTGCTTCAGCGAAAGCAATATGCTTTTCAACAAAAGATTCTGTACTTGTGTGACCTAGTTGCCAATCACCATACATTTCGTTGCCTACAGACCAGAATTTTACATTGAAAGGTTCTGGGCTGCCATTTAATGTTCTTATTGAACCCATAGGAGTTGAACTGAGACCATTGCAATACTGAACTTCTTCTGCAGCTGCCTCAATGCCACCAAGACCTGCATTTACTGCAACATAAGCATCGGTTCCAATCAATTCGCAAAAGTGAATAAATTCGTGTAAACCCATATCATTTGCTTCAACACCTGACCATGCAGGGTTTTTGCGAGGAGGGCGTTGATCGCGAGGTCCAATACCATCTTTCCAATCATAACCACTTACAAAGTTTCCACCAGGCCAACGATATACCGGAGCATTCAAACCTTTGAGAAGTTCAAGAACATCAGCACGGAAACCATCCACATTGTCATCCGGCATCAAAGAAGCAGTACCTACCCACAAACGGCCTGCGCCTTGTGGAAGGATTCTAAAGCTTGCATCTTTGGCTTTTTTATCAAATGCAGAGAACTTGAGGTCATATTTTTTATATTTATTTGAAACAGAAAGCTCAACTGACTTGGTAACGCCATCAGCAACCATTTCAACAACAACTTTCATTGGCTTATCACTCTTAAGATAAGCATATCCTGTTAAACCGACACCTTTATTAACGCCAAGATTTCGTTGCTCGAGCACAACTGGTTTTACACCATCAGCTACCAAAACAGGAGTATGGGCGCCAACAAAAGGATTTGAACTATCCATAGTGAAGAGATTGCTCTGTGGAGCAG
>JAAZCF010000147.1 GCA_012513425.1 Bacteroidales bacterium | reverse complement strand
TGTGTAAGTTGACAAAGAAAATAACTTTGATCTTTGTTGTGGTCAGCTCCGGCCAAAAGTCTGAAAATTGTCTGACCATTTCCATCAACGTATGAATCTTTGCGGCAATAATGCCCAGTAGCGACACATTCTGCGCCAAGATCCAACGCATGTTTAAGAAATGTATCAAACTTTATTTCTCTGTTGCACAGCACATCCGGATTGGGAGTACGACCTTTTTCATACTCGTAGAACATGTAGTCTACTACTTTTTTTCGATAGCTAGCGCTTAGATCAACAAAATGAAATGGAATGCCTATTTTTTTTGCAACCATTTCTGCAACACTCCTTTCTTCCTCCCATTCACAATCTCCATGGAGTGTACCTGTGGAGTCATTCCAATTTTGCATAAAGATGGCAAAAACATCATGCCCTGCTTCTTTCAAAAGGAGCGCAGCAACACTTGAATCCACTCCGCCCGATAACCCCACTGCAATTTTCATATATTTATTATTTGTTGAATATCAAAAATAAACTACCTTTGTGCCCGGGTAAGTCATACACGACCAGCTCCTGTCGAACTCCCCCAGGGCCGGAAGGCAGCAAGGGTAGATGGTTGTAGCGGTGCGATGTATTCAGCTTACCCTTTTTTTATTTAAGGCGCCAAATGCTTGTTTGCAAAGTTAAGCAAAAAATGAAATCCCCCTCGGTCATTTTGCACAATAAAACTCAAAAAAGATTATTTTTGCCTTCATGAAAAAAGCAATTATCCTCTGCAATCTTTTACTTATGCTGACGCCAGCCATTGGCGATGTTTCTTCAGCAGCGCAGAATGATAAAAACTCTCTGTATATTCAAAAATATAAAAATATAGCCATTGAGCAAATGGTCAAAAGTGGCATTCCCGCCAGCATCACTCTTGCCCAAGCTTGTCTGGAAAGTGGCTTCGGCACTTCCTCTTTGGCCACAAAAGGCAATAATCATTTCGGAATAAAATGTCACGATTTCCAAGGTGAGACAATGTATATTGATGACGAAAAGAAAGGCGAATGTTTCAGAGTATATGATAATGCGGAGGCTTCTTTCAATGATCATACTGACTTTCTAAGATATCGCGACAGATATGCCTCCTTGTTTGATCTTGAGCCAACCGACTATAAAGCATGGGCATACGGCCTAAAAGCCGCGGGCTATGCCACAGCTCCCAATTACGCCGTCATGCTGATTGATTTGATTGAGAAATACGATTTGCATCAGTATGATAATTTTGTAGAGGCATCTGCCATCCCTAATCCTCCAAACAAGGCTAAAATGTCCGAAAATGTAAAGCTCCTACCTGGCAGCCCTATGTATAAAATCTCTTTGGAAAGGGAAATTCTTAAAAAGAATAATGTCCTCTATATCGAAGCCAATGGGTATGAGACTTTTGCTTCAATAGCCGCCGAGTTTAATCTTTTCACAAGAGAACTGCTTAAATTCAATGACGAAAAGCGAAACAGGGACTTGAAAGCAGGCGAAATTGTATATCTTGAAGCTAAAAAACACCAAGCCGACAAACATCTTGACAAGCATGT
>JAAZCF010000146.1 GCA_012513425.1 Bacteroidales bacterium | reverse complement strand
TTCAATAAAATCAATGACCTTGCCGGGGGCTTCTGAGGGTATTAAATATCTTTTCAGACCTGATTTCTCAAAGTTTACTCCATCATCTGCTATGGCGGCAATGGGACAAGCCTTCTTTTCTTTATCTCTTGGTTGCGGCACAGTGCTGACTTATGCCTCTTATGTAATCAAAAAGGAAAATATTGTGAAATGTACCTCCCTGACGGCTCTGTTTGATGCTCTGTTTTCTTTAATTGCCGGTTGCGCTATAATTCCTGCTGTGTTTGCTTTCGGTATCAGTCCTGGGCAAGGGCCGGGATTGGTCTTTGTCACTCTGCCTGCTATTTTTGCTGAACTGCCTGCAGGTGCCTTTATCGGAATATTATTCTTTATATCTCTTTTTTTGGCAGCTATCACATCTTCAGTGTCTCTTCTTGAGGTAGTCATTGCCTTTCTTATGGAGGAAAGGAAGATGAAAAGAAAGGCTGCAGTAGATCTATCTATGGCCATTTTTGCTGTTTTGGCTATTCTTTGTTCATTATCAGACAAATTGTTCAATCTTTTTGATTTTGTATCCTCAAATATATTAATGACTTTGGGTGCTCTTTTTGTGGTTATTTTTGTAGGACAAAAGATGTCAAAAATTGATTTTGAAGATGAGATAAGCAATGGTGGTCAAATAGTGTTAAAACGCGGTTTTTTGCGATTTCTTTACTTTATCATCAGATATGTTGCTCCAATAATAGTTGTCGGCATTCTTTTAGCAGGACTCATTTAATTCATGGCAGAAGACAAAACCATATTGGAGTTATATCGTAATGGAGAGCAAAATCAGGCTTTCAACTTGCTGGTGCGTGAATATGGCGAAAAGCTTTATTGGCACATCCGTACCTTGGTATTGGACCACGATGATGCAAATGATCTGCTACAAAATACTTATGTGAAGGCTTGGAATTCGCTAGAGACATTTCGTGAAGACGCAAAATTGTATACCTGGCTTTATCGCATTGCAACTAACGAGGTTTTTACTTTCTTAAATAGGAAAAAGATTATTAATTTTCTTTCCATCAGCCGCAATGAAGCAACTCTTGAACGCCAATTGGCTGCTGATCCCAATTTTAATGGAGATAAAGTGCAGATGTCAATTCAAAAAGCTGTGGCAAAACTGCCTCCAAAGCAAAAAGTTGTTTTCAATTTGAGATATTGGCAAGAAATGAAATATGAAGATATGGCAGAAGTGCTAGACAGTTCTGCCGGGTCGCTTAAGGCTTCGTATCATCATGCTTATCAGAAGGTAGTTGAGTATATAAAGAAAGATTTTGATATGGATAATTAAACTTTTTATTAACTTGTTAGTCTAAGATAGCGAAATGGAAAACGAAAAAGACATATTGCAACAAGAAAGTCTCCGAGAAATGCCTTTCTCAGTGCCTCAGGGTTACTTTGCTTCTTTGGAAGACAATCTTCGCGACAAGGTACTTGCTCCAAAGAATAAATTTAACATTGTGAATGTTCTAAAGCCTGCTTTTGCGCTTGCTTGCTCATTTTTTGTGATTATTGGTCTCGGATACGGAGTTATTAAGCTTACAAATTCAGTGCCTCAAGAGTCTTTCTCAGAATATGACGCCATAGTAGCTCAGGTTGAGTCAATGAACCCTGCCATTTTTGAACAGTTGGATGATTTTTATGTTGAAGATTATAACGCTAGCTTGGATTTGACCATAGACGATATCATCGATTATTTTGCAAGCGGTGCAGACGATGATGTTCTTTACCAATATCTTGCTTCAATTGAATAAATTAATGATTATGAAAAAGTTTCTCATTCTAATATTTGCTTTATGCTTGATGACTACAGCTGCTCAAGCACAATGGCAGCCAAATCATATCGGAAATCAGCAGGCTCCTCCTAATGAAGCTGATATTCAAAGGGGGGCAGAGCGAATACAGACAGCTAAAGTGGCATACTTTACCCAGCAACTTGATTTGTCTGTGAAAGAAGCCCAATCTTTCTGGCCTATCTACAATGAATATTCTAAGGGTATTGATGAGGCAAGAAATGCCAGCCGTAATGCTATGATGAATATGAATAGTAAATCAAAAAGTTCGGACGAATTGAAGACAGCAATTAAAGAATATGTTGCTTCTCAAAAAAAAGAAGCTCAACTCACAGAAGATTATGTGAATAAGCTCAGCAGAGTGTTACCAATAGAAAAAGTAGCAAAAGTGTTTACAGCAGAAGATGGTTTCCGTATGCATTTGCTTAATCAGTTCCGTATGGGAGCTCCTGATAGTCGTTAATAGAAATAAAAGTATTTAGTTAAATCAAGGTAACTTTCATCGCCATTTGTAATCGACGTAGTTAGTACAATTTCTGGAAGTTGCCTTGATATTTCGATAAGCACCCTGATGGGTGTTTTTTCTTTTTGACTGCGGAAATAACATCTCCTTGATACAAATAGTTTCTCACAAGCGGCAGCCACAATAAAAGCTGTTTCCTGTGAAAATGGCAGCACTACAACCATTTTCCCTGAGGAAGACATAATCTTGGCTGAATAAGACAAAAGTTTACTCATGGGCAGCATTTTGTCGCTTCTGGCCATGTCTCTTTTTTCGTTAGGAGAAGATAGGCTGCTATCGGAAGGAAAAAATGGTGGGTTGGAAAAGATAAGGTCAAAAGACCCTGCTTCTTGGCTGAGTGCCAGATCCTGCAAACTTATTTGAACTGCAGAAAGATTGTCTGCCCAAGGTGATGAAGTAAAATTTGATTTGGCTTGAGCAACGGCACCCTCGTCAATGTCAATAGCAAGTATTTTAAAATGGAAATCGCCCTTGGCTGCGCATTGTTGAGCAGCCATAAGGGCGATTAATCCTGAACCTGTGCCTACGTCAAGCAGCCTTTTGCAGGCTTGGCATTTGAGCCATGCTCCCAGCAACACGCCGTCTGTACCCACTTTCATGGCACAGCCCTCGTCTTTCACTGAGAACTGCTTGAATTGCACGACTATTCGTCTTTGTCTTCCTCTTCGTAAGCCTTGAGAAGCTTCTCTTGAACATCCATAGGAACTTGTTGATAGTCTTGGAAATTCATTGTGAAAGTAGCACGGCCTGAAGTGATAGAACTTAATGTAGTTGAATATTTGTAAAGCTCTGCAAGTGGAACGCGGGCTTTTAAAATCTGGAAGCCTTTCTCAGAACCCATACCCTCGATGATACCGCGGCGGTTCTGAATATCGCTCATTACATCACCCATGCAATCGCCTGGAACCATTACTTCTAACAAGTATATAGGCTCCATAATCTTTGGACCTGCAATTTTGAAAGCCTCTTTGAAAG
Source organism: Bacteroidales bacterium (assembly GCA_012513425.1). Classification (GTDB taxonomy): domain Bacteria; phylum Bacteroidota; class Bacteroidia; order Bacteroidales; family UBA932; genus Equibacterium. The sequence continues at coordinate 930 of JAAZCF010000146.1, read as the reverse complement.
CATTACGAGCTGCAATGATGAAGGCGATTTCTTTAGAATCAACAGGGTGCATCTTACCATCATATACATATACGCGGATGTCGCGAGCATACGAACCAGTAAGAGGGCCTTCTTCCATCTTCTGCATCAAACCTTTCTTAATGGCAGGCATAAATCCTGCATCGATAGCACCACCAACAATACAGTTGAAAAATTCAAATTTGCCACCCCAATCCAATAGGAATTCTTCTTTACCTTTGATAGTGAGCTGAGTATCTTTTCCATCGATTTTGAATTTACCTGCAGCTTCAACACCTTCTATGATAGGTTCAACAAGTAGGTGAACTTCGCCGAACTGACCGGCACCACCTGATTGTTTTCTGTGACGATATTGAGCAGTAGCTACCTTAGTGATGGTCTCGCGATATGGAATTCTTGGAGCGAAAAGCTCAACCTCAATCTTATAGTCGTTGTTGATGTGCCATTTAAGGATGTTGATGTGTTGCTCACCCATACCATTGAGGATGATTTGACGAAGCTCTTTTGAATACTCAACGCGCATTGTTGGATCTTCTGCACTTGCGCGGTTGAGAGCTTCACCCAATTTTTCATCGTCTTTCTCGTCAAGAGATTTGATAGCGCAACGATATTTGCTTTGAGGGAATTCGATAGGAGGAACTATAGTTTCATTGCCTGGGGCGTTGAGAGTATGGTTGTTTTTCACAGATTTTAACTTGACTGTACAACCCATATCACCTGCTGTCAGCTCAGTCACTTTTTCTTTCTTCTTTCCGGCTACTGCATAAAGAGCAGTGATACGCTCTTTTGAAGAGTTGGCCATATTGATGACATCTTGACCTTCTGAGATTTTACCAGACATTACTTTGAAATAGGTAACATCACCAAGGTGTTGCTCAAGAGCAGTTTTATATATGAACAAAGAAGTTTTTT
>JAAZCF010000145.1 GCA_012513425.1 Bacteroidales bacterium | reverse complement strand
GGTCGCAAAGAGCCTTAACAATTTTAGGATGGCAGTGTCCCTGATTAACTGCTGAATAGGCAGACAGGAAATCAAAATATCTCTTTCCATCTACATCCCAGACATACGCTCCTTTCCCTTTTGCAAGGACAACCGGCAGCGGGTGATAATTGTGCGCACCATACTTATCTTCAAGATCGATGAAATGTTGCGCTTTTGGTGATTGTGTCATATTATATATCGTTTAAATTGAATTATTATAATCATCTTTAATTGATTCCCTCAAATCTTTCAAAGATAGTAAATTATTCCGCACATTTTTTAAAAAACTATTAGAAACCGGGGAGGGTCAGAAACAGTGTGAGGAGCAACAGTAAAAATCCGATGACAATCAGAGTTAGAATAAACTTCCATATAAACTTAACCCACTTCGCATAAGGTATCCTGGCCATTCCCAAAACAGCAACCAACACCCCGGAGGTCGGAGTTATCATATTGGTAAATCCATCTCCAAACTGAAATGCAAGCACTGTTGCCTGACGTGATACCCCTATCATATCTGAGAACGGCGCCATTATCGGCATCGTAATTGCCGCCTTTGCAGAGGCGGAAGGGATAACAAGATTGATCAATGTCTGGATTCCATACATCAGTCCGAGAGAGACTGCGGAACCCGCATCATCAAGTGCTGCAACGATACCGTTCAACATAGGGTCCAAAACCTGTCCGTTCTGCAATATTATCACAATACCTGCAGCGAGCCCGACTACCATTGCTGCTGAAAGAATATCCTTTGCCCCGCAAAGGAACTCTTTTACAATGCCATTAGGCCGCAAACCGCAGGCAATGCCGCTCAATATCGCCAAAGCAAGGAATAAAGCGGAAATCTCCCCCATATACCAGCTGAAACAAAGTACTCCGATAACCAGATATACAATTGCAAAGCAAAGTAATGTAAGAATATAGAAGTGTACTGATTTCTTGAGAGAGAGCAGTGAAAAGAGAATAAAAAGCAGTGCTGCGACTGGAAGAAGCCATGGCACGCTATAATGCCCCAATCCAATTCCGATAACACATTTTCCACTATAAAAAACAGTGAAAAGTATTATTGCAACGGCAGCAAGCCCAAAAGAGACCCATGAAGAGCGATTATGGTAATACTCTATCTTTCCTTCCCCTATATCCACCTTCTCCCTCCAAAAACCATCTGCCTCATACATTATGCTCTTATGCGGATTCTTTTTAACTTTTGCCGCATATATCAGAACAAATACCATCATTATCACCGTCAGCACAATCCAACAGAAAAATCTGTATTCAATGCCTGAGAAGAGTGGAAGCCCTGCCATATCTTGAGCGATTCCGATAGTAAACGGGTTCAGCATCGCCCCTGCAAATCCCACATGTGCTGCAACATAGACCAGACACACCCCCACAATGGAATCATATCCCATAGAAATAGCCAGCGGCACGAAAATTACAATAAAAGCAATGGTCTCTTCACTCATCCCGAAAACTGCTCCAAAAAGACTGAAAAGCAGCATAATAAAGACCATTATCACATTATTGACCCCAATTTTTCTTAAAAAGACATTTGTCTCAAGCTTTGATGTAAAGTTCAAAAACGAATAAATACCGGCATCAACAGCCTTTGAATAATTGACTATCCAGAATGCCCCGCCAATTACAAGAATGAAAATGATTATTCCGGCCTGTTTGGAAAAACCATCATATAGAGCAGAAAACACCTGCCACGTCTGCGGGACCGCCCCTTTTGTGAACCAAGTAGATGCAGCACACAACAGGATTATTGCGAAAATAATTACGTAAGTGTTTGGAAACTCTCTTTTCTTTCCCATAGGCTCTCAATTAAACAGGTCAGACGGCCATAAGTATCAAAACCTCAGCGGCAAGAACTCTTAAAAACATTGTCAGCGGATAAACTGTTGCGTATGTTACTGAAGGCATCTCTCCTCCAATCGAATTGGAAAATGCCAGAGCCGGAGGATTGGTGGAACAACCCGAAACAAGTCCGAGAATCTGAAAGTAATTCAACTTGAAAAAGACTCTTGCGATTACTGAGACGATTATTACCGGCAATACTGTAATAATAATGCCATAGAGAATCCAGATATATCCCCCCTTGACTACCGTTTCCACGAAACCTTCACCTGCCCCAAGCCCTACTGCTGCCAGAAAGAGAGAAATTCCGACCTCTCTCAACATCTTGTTCGCACTTGTTGTGGTATATGTTACCATGTGCCATTTAGGTCCGAATCTTCCAATCAGAATAGCAATTATCAATGGTCCACCGGCAAGCCCTATCTTCATCGGTGCTGACATCCCAGGTATCGCAATAGGGATGGAACCGAAAATCACGCCAATGAAAATACCGAGAAAAATGGGGATAATGTGAGGCTCTCTCAGGTTATCCATCGAATTCCCAAGAAGTTTGGCAACCTTGCCAATGGCTTTTTCTTCACCAACAACAGTCAATGAATCTCCCAGCTGAAGAAGCAGCTCCGGAGTAGCAGGCAAATCCACGCCGGCTCTGTTGACACGGGTAATGTTTATTCCGAAAGTAGCCCTTAAATTGAGACTTCCCAACTGTTTACCGTTAATTGAAGACTTTGTGATTAGCAGTTTGCGCGTTACAAACTTATTGATAAACTCCTGTTCTTCAGCTTTCCCAAACTGACTTTTTCTCCGAAGAAGGCAGCTATGCCTTCAGACAGAGAGTTGGAAGAAACTATTGAAATCTTGTCACCACTATTTAAGATCGAGGCAGAAGAGGCTATCTCAACACTCCCATCTACTCTATGGATCCTGGAAATGACAAATGGCTTTCCCAGCAATTTATCAGCCTCAAATATGCTCTTCCCAAAAATCACAGGGTTGGTTATCATTACTGTGATTCTTATGGCACAGTCAGAAGGAGCCATTGCCGCATCTGCCGCATCTCTCTCCTTTTTGACATCTACCTTCAGT
>JAAZCF010000144.1 GCA_012513425.1 Bacteroidales bacterium | reverse complement strand
GCATTATTGCTAGCAGGTTGCGGCGGCGGAGGAGAAACATCATCCAGCTCAAAACCAACAAGTAGTTCAACAGGTACTTCTCAAATTTCAACAGGTGATCCTTATGGAAATGGCAACTTAGTCAAAGAGAATACTTCTCAAAGACAAATTGCTTTACCAGCAGGAGCAAGCCTAGTTGATACCTACGTCGCTACTTACACAGCTGATATGTATACATTTGACTATTTGAATACATACCACGCGACCGATTCCGAAATTCTTGTCAACTTGGTTGATGGCTTAATCGAACACGATACTTATGGTATTCTTAGACCAATGATTGCAGAAGCAGTTTACGCTAACGACGATCAAAGCGAATTCACTTTCAAAATCAAAAAAGGTATAAAATGGGTTACCAGTGATGGTACCGTCTATCCACAAGACGTTAGAGCTCAAGACTTTGTAACTGGTATGCAACACTTACTAGATGCCCAAGGCGGTCTAGAATATATCGTTACTAGTGCTAACCTTGTCAATGCCCAAGCTTACATGGATGGCGAAGTTCCATTCTCACAAGTCGGCGTTAAGGCTGTTGATGATTACACATTAGTTTATTCATTATCTGAATCAACACCTTACTTCCTCTCAACTATGGAATACAACCCATATATGCCAATGAACAAAGACTTCTTCGTTTCACAAGGTTGTGGACTAGGCGTTGATGAATGGAAAGATTCAGCAACCACCTGTAAATATGGTGTAACTGGTGAACCAGATTCAATCCTTTACAATGGTGCTTACTTGATGACTAACTACACATCAAGTTCCATTATTCAAATGTCTGCTAACCCACATTATCAACATGCTGATGATGTTAAGACCAAAACAATCACCTTCTTATTTGAAGATGGTTCTAACCCAGACGCAATGTTAACAGCTTTCAAAAATGGCCAATATTCAGCAGTTGGTGTTTCTAACACAATTCTTGAAAGAGCCAGAAGCGAATTTGTGGGCAAGTTATATACTGTTGATACTAATGCAACAACATTTTATGGAACTTGGAACTTAAATCGTAAGAAATACGAAACAGGTTCAGTCAAATCTGTTAAAACAGAATCACAAAAAGCCGATACTAGAGCTGCTATTTTAAATAAGAATTTCAGAAAAGCAGTTAACTCCGCTTTTGATAAAGCCTCTTGGAACGCAGTTTCAGTTGGTAATGATCTAAAACTTAACTCGCTAAGAAACAGTTTAACTCACCCAGAATTCGTTTCCATCTCAGAAGCTTACGGTGGCTATGCCGCTGGTACAATGTTTGGTGAAATCGTTGCTAGTGAAATTAAGAAACTAGACCCTTCTTGGTCAGGTTCAACCGATGACCAAGTTAATGGATGGTATGATATTAGTGCAGCCAAAGCTTTTGCTGCAGCCGCTAAAGCCGAACTTCAAGGTAAGGTTACATTCCCTATCCATATTGATGTCGTTTACTACAGTGCCTCTGTCACTCAAGATGGCCAAGTAAAATCATTCAAACAAGCGATTGAAGCAGCCTTAGGATCAGACTTTATTGTTG
>JAAZCF010000143.1 GCA_012513425.1 Bacteroidales bacterium | reverse complement strand
GTCTTCAGGATCAAGCCTGCCTGCTTTAATATCTTCACATTCTGCAACAATAGTCTTGAGGGCTTCCATATAGCGGTCAAGTTCTGCCAAAGGCTCACTTTCCGTTGGCTCAATCATCAAAGTTTCATGTACAGGAAAACTGAGAGTAGGAGCATGGAAACCAAAATCCATTAGTCTCTTTGCCACATCTGTAGCATCAATTCCATATTCTGCTTTGAAATGACGGAGGTCGATAATACACTCATGAGCGACTCTGCCGTTAGCTCCGGTGTATAGTGTTTTCAGCTCCGGAAGTAGTTTGGCCGACATATAGTTTGCATTAAGAATAGCAATTCTACTGGCGCGGCGAAGGCCGTCAGGTCCTAATAATTTTATGTAGGCATGAGTGATTGGTAGAAGAAGGGCAGAGCCATAAGGAGCAGCAGAAACTGCAGTGACCCCTTTTCCTCCACATTCCGGAACAATAGGATGACCTGGCAAATATGGCATCAGAGCCTTTGTGCAGCAGATAGGTCCGACTCCAGGACCGCCACCGCCATGAGGCATGGCAAAAGTTTTATGTAAGTTGAGGTGGCATATATCTGCACCGATAAAGCCAGGATTGGTGAGGCCTACTTGTGCATTCATATTTGCACCATCCATATATATTAGAGCGCCTTTGCTGTGAATAATATCAATTATTTCGCGAATCTTTAATTCGAACACACCATGAGTTGAAGGGTAGGTAATCATCATGCCTGCCAGATTTTCGCCAGCTTCATCTGCTTTATTGCGTAACTCTTCTACATTGATATTTCCATTGTCGTCGCAACCTACCAGTACAATATTAAAACCTGCCATAGCAGCAGAGGCCGGATTTGTGCCGTGGGCTGAAGTGGGGAGAATCATGATATTTCTATTGCTGCCTCCGTTGGCTTGTAGATAACCTCTTATTGTCATCAGGCCTGCATATTCGCCGGCTGCACCGCTGTTTGGCTGAAGTGAACAGGTTTCAAATCCGGTGATGACCGCCAAATCTTTCTCTAAATCTTTTATTAGAGCAAGTGTGCCTTCTGCTTGCTCTTTTGGAGCATAAGGATGCAAATTGCATAATTCAGACCAGCAAAGAGGCATCATTTCGACAGCTGCGTTGAGCTTCATTGTGCAAGAACCCAGAGGAATCATGCTGTGAGTGAGAGAAATGTCTCTGCGCTCAAGTTTTTTGATATATCTCATCATTTCTGTCTCGCAATGGTAGCTGTTGAACACTTCCTCAGTGAGAATTTCACTTTCGCGAGCCATATATATGGAATCCGAATTATCTTCAGGAATTCTGGATCCACAACCGAATATTTCCCGTAATGTATTAATTTCCATGCAATTCGAAAGCTCGTCAAAGCTTATGCGAATATGGCCTTCATTAGTGAAAAAGAAGTTGTAGCCAGCCTCAAGAGCTCTTGAAGCAATCACATCAACATTTTGGGCTATAACCTCAATGGTGTCAAAAAAGTTCTCGCAACTGAGTCTATATCCGCTTTCTTTTAGAATATTTGCAAACCCATGAGCAAAGGAATAAGCATTATTGGCAATAGCTTTGATGCCTTTTGGGCCGTGCCAAACAGCGAACATGGCAGTCATAGAATTCATTAGAGCAGTTGCTGTGCAAATATTTGAAGTGGCTTTTTCTCTTTTGATATGCTGCTCTCTGGTCTGGAGTGCAAGACGATAAGCCGTGTTGCCTAGGCGGTCTACAGAAACTCCAACTATTCGACCTGGAAGGTTGCGTTTGTATTCATCTCTACAAGCCATGAAGCCTGCAGTAGGACCTCCAAAGCCCATTGGCAAACCAAATCGTTGGGCAGTTCCAACAGCAATATCAGCTCCCCATGCGGCAGGCTCTTTTAAAATGGAAAGAGCCAGAATGTCACAATAAGCAGCAACAAGACAGCCATTATCATGGGCAGTAGCGCAGAACTCTCTGTAATCATTTAGACAACCATTGGCTGCAGGATATTGAATAAAAGCTCCGAAATATTTCTTTGAAAAATCACATTCTGCATAATTACCGATTTCAATTTCAAAACCAGGAGGCAAAGCGCGAGTTTGAAGAACAGAAAGTACTTGTGGAAACATATTGGAATCCACAAAAAAACGGTTTCTGCCTTCTTTAACTTCCTCACGACTTCTCAAGTTATACATCATACGCATAGCTTCGGCAGCTGCAGTAGCGTCGTCTAACATAGAACAATTAGACAATGAAAAACCTGTAAGAGATGAAATCATTGTTTGAAAAACTATCAATGCTTCTAGTCGGCCTTGAGAAATCTCAGCCTGGTATGGAGTGTATGAAGTGTACCAACTTGGATTCTCAAAAATATTTCTGATGATTACCGCAGGGGATGCACAGCCATAAAAGCCCATACCAATCATTGAACGAAAGGTTTGATTTTTACCGGCAAGTTTTTTTAATGAGCAGAGATAATCATTTTCTGAAACAGCTGCATCCAACTGTAAAGGAGCGTTTATTAGTATGTCTGAAGGAATAGTTTGTTTAACCAAAGCATCTAATGAATCCAAACCCAAAATCTCAAGCATTGAACTAACTTGAGCTTCGTCTGGGCCATTGTGCCTATCTGCGAAATTCGAAGACATTTTTATTTTATTTTATTGTTTTAAATATTTCCATTGATCAAAATCCAGTCTTATAAAAATAAACAACAGGATTGTAAAAGCGATTAGGGAGGATCCACCGTAGCTGATGAAAGGTAAAGGAATTCCAATGACTGGCATCATACCTATTGTCATACTTATGTTTATTACAATGTGCGTGAGTAAGCAACACGCTACGCAGTAGCCATATATTCTTGTAAAGTTGTCGCTGTTTTTCTCTGCTCTGTTGATGATTCTGCATAGCATAAAGAAATATATACCAAGAATAGCCAAGGCTCCTAAAAAGCCCCATTCTTCTCCGACAGTACAGAAGATGAAATCAGTAGTTTGTTCTGGTACAAAATTGAGTCTGGTTTGAGTTCCTTGCAGATAACCTTTTCCGCTAAATCCACCTGAACCTATGGCAATCAAAGATTGATGGACATTGTATCCAATACCTTTCGGATCATCTTTTATTCCTAAAACAACCTCAATTCTTGATCTCTGGTGGTCTTGAAGCACATTATGAAAGATAAATTCCACAGAAAAGATAAAGCTGGTGAAGGCAAGGTACATCACCAAAATGTTTCTCGCAAAGGCATCGCGTTTTTTTTGAATATAATTGCGGAATAGTAAGAATAATACAATAGCAACTGTGATAAGTGCCACCCAAACCTCTGGCTTAAATGGATTAATAGTGACAATAAAGTCCATTAATAAGATTTTTGGTAGGAAAGAAAGGGCGAAAATTGTAATAATCGTAATAATGATACCCTTCATTTCCATTTTGTAATGGAAGAAGTATATGAGAATAAAACATCCCAATAATACCAGCATTGCCACAAAAGGAGATGCTACCAAACAAAGAATAAATGTCAAAATTGAAAACAGACCGGCAAGAAGCAACCAACCGCTCATGCCTTCTCTGTAGAATAATAATAAAAATCCCAAATAGACCAACATTGAGCCAGTTTCTTTTTCTAATAGAATAAGCAACATCGGCAGCCCGATAGTCGCAAATGCTCTAATCCAATTTCTTGGATATTTAATATTGAAACCATATTTGCTCATAAGAGTAGCCAAAGCCAAAGAAGTCGTGATCTTCGAAAACTCAGCAGGTTGAATAGCGAAACCACCAAAAGTCAACCAAGATTTGGATCCGTTAATGTCTGTACCAATGAAAGTTGTAACAAGCAGTAATCCGGCAATGCCTACATAAAAAAGCCAGGAAAAGCCTTCATAAATTCGAGAAGGAATGATAAACAATATTAAAGATGCCACAAACAATGCGGTGCATATCCAAATAGGATGATTGTTATACGGCTCAGGCATATTTAACAAAGAAGATGTATCAGTATGAATAGATGAATAAACATTCAACCAACCAAAAACAAGCAGAGCCACGTAACTCAAAATGAGTGGCCAATCATATTTCCTATATATAGATTTCCCTGCCATTATCTACTTACTCTTACTTTATTTAGCAAATTGGACTCAATCATATTCTGCTCCATATATTGTCTGTCAGGACTAATTTCGCCTTTCAAATATTTTTCTACCATCAAAGAGGCTATAGGAGCGGCCCAAGTGGCTCCAAATCCTCCATTTTCTACATATGCAGCAATTGCTATTTTGGGATTGTCTTTTGGTGCAAAACAGATAAACACTGAGTGATCATCACCATGCGGATTTTGTGCTGTGCCGGTTTTGGCGCACATTTCTATTCCAGGGATCTCTACAGAGCGGGCAGTGCCTCCAGGGCCGCCATGTACAGCTCTTCTCATGCCCTCAACCACATCAGGAAAATACTTGGGATCTACTTTTGTATAGTGTTTAATAGTATATGCACTATCAACAACACCATCTGCGTTATATTTTACATAATGAGGCGTTATATAATATCCTCTGTTTGCTACTGTAGCACAGAGATTTGCAAGGTGAAGAGGCGTACAGCCAAGCTCTCCTTGCCCGATAGCAAGCGAGATGATAGATAGCGACTTCCAGCGATTTTCTCCATGCAATTTGTCATATGTGGCTCTTGAAGGGACATTTCCGGCTAGTTCATAAGGAATATCTGTGCCAAGTTTTGTTCCAAAACCAAATGACATGACATATTCTCTCCAAGCATCAAATGCATCTGACACACTTTCATATTTAGGGTTATCAATAATGTCGCGAAATACATAGCAATAATATGCATTGCATGACATCATTAATGATTGATACATATCAATAGGAGATGTGTGACTATGGCAACCAACTTTAATTTTGCCAACAGAGTACCCTGAGTGGCAAGGATATTTGGTTTCAGGAGTTAGAACGCCTTCTTGAAGACCTATCAACCCATTGACAATCTTAAATACAGAACCAGGCGGCTGGGCAGATTGAACAGCTCTATTGAACATAGGCTTGTATGGATCTGTGATAAGAGTAGAGTAATATTTGTTAATTTCGGCCAACTGAGATACATCAATACCAGGGCTGGAAACCATAGCAAGAATTTCACCTGTTGCGGGCTCAATGGCAACTACTGAACCTACTTTATTTTCCATGAGATGCTGACCATAAGCTTGAAGGTTCATGTCAATAGTTGAAACCACATCAATTCCTTCGACAGCTTCTTTGTCATACATACCATCTTCATAAGGCTCCAAAATGCGGTTATTAACATCTCTAAGATAAATATCGTAGCCCTTTTCTCCTTTGAGTCTATCTTCAAAAGCCATCTCCATACCAGTTTTTCCGGCAAAATCACCCATGGAATAGCCTTCATTATTATCAAGGAAGTCTTGATCCACTTCACTGATATAGCCAAGAAGATTTCCTCCTGAGTTTATTGGATAAGAGCGGGCTGTTCGCACCACAGCATCAAAACCGTGAAATAAGTAACTTTTTTCAGCAAAATTGTTGTACATCTCGCTTGATACTTGTTTCAAAAAAGAGACAGAATTGTAACGTAGACTGCGATTACGAGAATATTGTTCGAAACGCTCTTTTACAAAAGATTCATCAATTTGGAACAGCTTACATAGAGCCAAAGTGTCAAAAGGCTTGACATCTACAGGAACTACCTCAATGTCGTATATCAGTTTATTATCAACCAGTATTCCTCCGTTTCGATCCAAAATACGCCCTCGGGCAGGATAATTGATTTTGTATTTGAGAGCATTGTTTTCGGCATTGATGCGATATTTATCTTCAATAATCTGCACATTGAACAATCTGACCATTATAGTCAAAAAAGCAATGGTGACAGATATCAAAAGGATATTTTTTTTACTGACAAACAGTGCCATTTTTATCTACGAGTATTTAGAAGAAAAAAATCAAGGCTCAAGATAAGCAGCAAATTTGCTGCACAACTAAATACAAGCCTCAGCAAAGAGGTTGAAAAATTCTCCAATCCGATGGAATCAAAGAAGATATAGACAACAAAGTAAACAACAAGAGAGCATAAAATATAGTTGACGTGCTTGAATATCCCAACTTCTTGTATGGAAGGAATGATAGCTCGATTGAGATTCTCTTTGCTAAAAAAAATTGTAAATAATGGCTTGCGAACGGCAGCTAATGCAACTGCAGATACTGCATTCAAGCCAAGAACGCCGTCTTCCAATGCATCAACAGCAAGTCCGAATCCAAATGCCAGCAGCATTGACCCAATGCTGTCTTGATCCATAGAGAGGTAGATCACAAGCATAGGTACTGTGCATAGATATACATATGGTCCAATATTGACAAAGTCAGATAGGACAATCTGTATTAACAGAACGACTGCGCAGAAAAGTATTTTAGATGGATTAGTCTTCATTAATTCCGGCTTGTTGTTCGAGTTGTGTTATCTCACTTTTATCATTATTAGCGACAATATATACATGGCGCAATGACTTGTAATCTTGAAATAATTCTACTTCAATATCAAGGTACAGACCGCCAACTTGCTTGATATCACTTACAATTCCAATAGGGATATCTGCAGGGAATACGCTTGAATATCCGCTTGTAGAAATAGTGTCTCCTCTTGCTGCCTCGCAATGTAGGGATATTTCGCTGAGAGTGGCCTTGTGTTGGTCAACTCCATCCCAATGCATAAGGCCAAAATGGTCATTTTTTGCGAGGCGGGCACTGATGGATTGTCCAACATTTAGGGTTGAAATCACATGAGAATAATTATCACTTACAGCATCAACAATGCCGACAATTCCATTATCGGAGACAACACCCATACCTTCGCTAATGCCCAGTATGGAACCTTTGTTCAGCAACATATAGTTGTGTTGCTTTGATGTGGACATTTTCACAATGTCAGCCTGAGTGTAAGAATATCCTCCGGATATTGGAGTAAAAGAGCTGTCAGAAACAGCTCCTAGTTGTTGGTACAAACCAAGCTGGCGGCGAAGATTTTCATTCTCAGCAACAAGAGCTTGGTTGTCTTTTTTTAAAGAAAAATAGTAAGAGATATCGCCCGTCTTTTCCCAAAAGAAAGACTGGACTTCTCTAAGGTCGCCCATAATGTTGTAACGTTGCACAATGCTATTGTTGGTAATCATTACAATGCATAAAGCCTCAAGAGTAATGAATACCACAATGGTAATAATGTTCCGAACAAAGGCAGAACGACCCATTACCTCAACAAGAATTTGTAAGTCGAAGTATTTTTAAGCGCAGCGCATGTGCCTCTGGCTACAGCTCGAAGCGGGTCTTCAGACACATGAAATGGAATATTAATTTTCTTTGAAAGCCTTTGGTCAAGACCTTTGAGAAGGGCTCCGCCACCGGTAAGAAAAATACCTTTTCGTACGATGTCACTATATAACTCAGGAGGAGTTTTTTCAAGTACATTGAGGACAGAATGCTCCAAATTAACAAGGGATTTGTCCAAACAGTGAGCAATCTCTTGAGAAGTCACTTGGGCCTCCACAGGGTGGGCAGTCATCAAGTTTGGACCGCTGACTACATAAGGCTCTGGCGTTTCATCAAGCTCTGTTATTGCGGCGCCAATTGTAATTTTAATATCCTCAGCAGTGATTTCGCCAATCTTGATGTTGTGTTGCTGCTTCATGTATTGCTGAATATCGTAGGTAAACACATCGCCGGCAGTTGATATACTTTCGCTAGATACAATACCACCAAGAGAAATTACGGATACTTCTGTGGTTCCACCTCCAATATCAACAACCATGTTTCCTGACGGAGCTGTGACATCAAGGCCTATACCTAAAGCGGCTGCCATAGGCTCAAAAATCATATATACATCTCTACCTCCTGCATGTTCGCAAGAGTCGCGCACAGCCCTGATTTCAACCTCAGTACTACCTTTTGGAATACACACCACAATTTTTAGGTTTGGAGAGAACAAAGCGCGTTTGCGGTTGGTCATTTTGATAAACTCTCTAATCATAACTTCAGCTGCTTCAAAGTCAGCAATAACGCCATTTTTCAATGGACGCACTGTGCGGATAGAAGGATTTGTGCGTTCGTGCATGAGTTTAGCCTGGGTTCCTACGGCAATAGCTTTACCTGAAGGAATGTCAAACGCTACGACAGAAGGTTCGTCAATCACCTTTTTGTCATTCATGAAAAAGACGGTGTTGGCTGTACCAAGGTCTATCGCAAGTTCTTGAGTTAAAAATGAAAATGCCATATCTTATAGTGTGTGTTTCTAGTGTTTAAAATGTCTGAATCCAGTGGTGACCATAGCCATTTTGTGAGAATTGCAATAGTCAATACTATCCTGATCCCGGACACTGCCGCCCGGATGAATTACTGCAGCAATACCTGCTTTTTGAGCAATCTCCACACAATCTGCGAATGGGAAGAAAGCATCTGATGCCATCACTGCGCCCTTAAGGTTAAATCCGAAACTGCCGGCTTTGGTAATTGCTTGTTTAAGAGCATCAACTCTTGATGTTTGTCCAACTCCACTAGCTAGTAACATACCGTCTTTAGCCAGAACAATTGCATTGGATTTAGAGTGCTTGACAAGCTTATTGGCAAATAATAAGTCAAATATCTGAGCCCCCGAAGGAGCAATATTCGTGACAGGCTTTAATTCTGAAGGAATCTCAACTTTGTCGTCTCTGCCTTGAACCAACACTCCTGAGAGCATTGAGCGGAATTTAATCTGTGAAGGCTTAGTGCCATGATTTACTAGAATGATGCGGTTCTTTTTCTGTTTGAGTGTTTCCAGAGCTTCTGCAGAATATTCAGGAGCAATAATTACTTCGAAAAAGATTTTTCCAATCTCAGCAGCGGTGTCTGCTTGAATAGGACGATTGGCAATAATGATGCCTCCGTAGGCTGAGACTGGGTCTGCGGCCAATGCGTCTGTCCATGCCTTGAGTATGGAATCGCGAGTCGCACAACCGCAAGCATTATTATGTTTGATAACAGCAACAGTAGGTCCTTCAAAATCTGAGATGAGCTCAATAGCCGCTTCAATGTCTAACATGTTGTTGTATGAAATTTCTTTGCCGTGAAGCTGCTCTGGAAGAGAGGATTTATCTCCATAGAATGCTGCTTTTTGATGAGGATTTTCGCCATATCTAAGCTCTGTGGCAGGTGTGAAACATTTGGCAAAAGCAGGCACTTCTTGGTCTCTGTTAAGATAGTTGAAAATTGCAGTATCATAAGAACTGCTGGTAGCAAAAGCATATTTTGCAAAAGAAAGCCTGTCTTCAAGAGAAGTGCAGCCATCTTTTTCTTTGATGACTTGGAGTAATTTGCCATAGCAGTCTTTGCTTGGAACAATTACAACATCAGTATAATTCTTGGCAGCAGCGCGAATGAGGCTAATGCCGCCGATATCAATTTTCTCAATAATTTCTTCGTGAGTGGCTCCTTTGGCTACATATTCTTCAAATGGATAAAGGTCAACGATGACCAAATCTATCGCGGGAATTTCATATTGTTGCATCTGAGCATTGTCAGTGCCATTGCTTCTGCGTGCTAAGATGCCTCCGAAAATTTTAGGATGTAGAGTTTTTACTCGGCCACCAAGGATTGATGGGTATCCAGTAATGTCTTCTACTTTAGTTACAGAAAAACCTTTATCGGAGAGAAAATCGAAGGTTCCTCCTGTTGAGTATAATGATACGCCTTGACTTATTAAAGTGCTTGCAATTTCTTCAATTCCATCTTTATAAAAGACGGAAAGAAGTGCAGAGTTGATTTTTTTGAGGTTCGGTTTCATATGCAATTTTAAAGATGCACAAAATTAGTTAAAATGACTGAGATATACCCAAATAAATTTAACTTTGCATAGAGAAATTTCATTAAATGGAAAGGAAAAAAATAGCAATAATTGTTGCGGCCGGCTCTGGGTCTAGAATGAAGTCCAAATTGCCAAAGCAATTTGTAGAAATTGATGGAAAACCAATACTTCGCCACACCATTGAAAAGTTCCTTTCACTCAGTTTTCCGGTAGAAATAATAGTGGTGTTGTCTGATGAATATAAAGACTATTGGAAGCAATATTGTAGAGAGAATGACTTCTTAGACAGATATTCTTTGCCTTCCGGTGGCATCACTCGCTTTCATTCTGTTAAAAACGCTTTGAAGTATGTTCCAGATAATTCAATTGTTGCAATTCATGATGGTGTGAGGCCCTTTGTAAATGCTGATTTTTTAGAACTTTTATTTTCACAAGCAGAGGCTTGCGGGGCTGTGGCTCCAGTGGTTCCAATTGTTGAAAGCATTAGAGAAATAAGTCCTCAAGGTTCAATACCAGTCGACAGAAGTAAATTTTTGGCAGTTCAAACACCGCAGGTGTTTAAGTCGGAAATTATTAAGTCTGCATATAGTCAAACATATAAAACATCGTTTACTGATGATATTACTGTTGTTCAAGAGGCCTCGTATCCTATAACAACAATCGAGGGATTGCGATACAATTTTAAGATCACAACCCCCGAAGATATGATAATAGCTAAAGCTTTACTTAGCTGATTTTTTCTTTACTTCTTTTTTTTGACGATTTGAATCTTTGTTGTAGTCACTATCATTGACCCAAACCTGGCGTTCGATGGCCTCTTCCAAAGACAACCATGTCTCTGTTCGTTCAACGCCATCAATGTTTTGAATTGTGTTGATAAGTACATTCATCAAGTGGTCATTGTCCATGCAATAAAGTTTGAGTAAAAGAGCATGGTTACCAGTGATGAAGTGACATTCTACTACTTCAGGGATTAATTTGAGTGCAGCAATAACTTTTGGGTAATCTTTAGCAACAGAAATGCTAATCCCCATAAAGGCGCATATATTCAAACCGAGTGTTTGAGGTTTAACTAAAAGTCTGGAGCCTGTGATAATCCTCATATTCTCCATTTTTCTGACTCTTTGGTGAATGGCGGCACCGGAAACTCCGCATTCTCTGGCTATCTCTAAAAAAGGAAGTCTAGCATTTTTTACAAGGAAAGAAAGAATTTTCTTGTCGGTTTCATCAATTTGATGGGTTGTCATACTTATCATTGTTAAGTTTCGAATGCAAAAATACATAAAAAATTAACATCGCATCTTATTTTTTAAAGAAGCGATGTTACAATTTGTTAGAAAAACGCTATTTTATTTTGTATTTGTCGCTTTTTCTATGATTTCTCTACAAGATTCTTCGTTTAATGATTCGGCAGCTGTACCTTTCGGTATTTTATAATTATTCTTTCCTTGTTTGATATATGGGCCAAAACGACCGTTTAAAACCTCAATATCTCCAAAAGTTGCGATGTGTTTTTTACTTTCTTTAAGTTTATGCTCCTCAATTAAAGCAATTGCTTCTTCTTCGGTTACAGAATGAGGGTCTAAAGTTTTTCCAAGAGATACGAAAGAAGAACCATATTTAACATACGGTCCAAATCTTCCGATAGAGGCTGTAATAGTTTGCCCTTGGTAACTGCCCACGATGCGAGGCAATTCAAACAGTTTTAATGCTTCCTCGAGAGTGATGTTTTCTATTAACTGACCTTTAGCAAGACTTGCAAATTGTTTGTCAGGGTCGTCATTTTCTCCTTTCTGAACTAATGGACCGAAGCGTCCTATTCTGGCTATCAATGCTTTTCCGCTGACAGGATCAACACCAATACGGCGCTCAACATGTGTATGAGTGCGATCGTTGAGCTTGTCTTCGACAGTCTGGTGAAAGTCTGTATAAAAATCCCTGATGACTTCGTTCCACACTTTATTGCCGCAAGCGATTTGGTCAAAGTCTTCTTCAACCTTTGCAGTAAAACCATAATCCAAAATGCTGTCAAAATTTTCCGAAAGATAATCAGTTACAATAATACCGATATTTTCGGCGAAAAGCTTTCCTTTTTCGTTGCCTACAATCTCTGTTTTTGCTTCCTCGCTTATTTTTCCTGCTTTCAAAGTGAAAGTATTAAAGTTGCGTGGCTCTCCTTTTTTGTCTCCTTTTATCACATAGTCACGTTTCATAATTGTTGAGATAGTCGGTGCATATGTTGAAGGACGTCCAATACCTAGTTCTTCCAGCTTTTTGACGAGACTGGCCTCTGTGTAGCGTGCAGGACGGGAGGTGAATTTTTCAGTAGCAGTGATTACTTTAGGATTCATCTTTTGACCCACTTTAATGGCAGGCATCAGACCCAATTCTTCAGCATCAAGTTCATCATCAGTGCTTTCTATGTAAACTTTTAAAAAACCGTCAAACACAACTTTTTCCGACTCAGCAATAAATGGTTCGCTGACATTTGCGGCTGAAATGGTTGCGGTTGTTTTTTCCAACTTAGCATCTGCCATCTGGCTAGCAATAGTACGTTTCCAAATGAGGCTGTAAAGTTTTTTTTCTCCGGCATTGCCTTCTATAGTTGTGTTGGAAATATAGGTAGGCCTTATGGCTTCATGGGCTTCTTGTGCGCCTTTTGTTTTGGTTTTATAATTGCGAGTATGGGAATAAGCTGCGCCATATTCTTTTGTGATAAACTCTTTTGCAGCTCCGAGAGCCAAAGAAGAAAGATTTACGGAGTCAGTACGCATATAAGTTATTAAACCCGCCTCATAAAGTCTCTGAGCTATTGTCATAGTTTGGCTGACAGAAAAGCCCAATTTGCGAGCTGCTTCTTGCTGAAGAGAAGAGGTGGTAAAAGGTGCTGTAGGGGTGCGTGTTGCATCTTTGGTTTCTATTGAGGCAATAGAAAAGTCAGCATCAATGCAACTTTCAAGGAAGGCTTTTGCCTGTGATTCATCTGAGAATTTTTTAGCCACACTGCCTTTAACTGTGGATTTGAGCTTTTCAGGTATGAAGGAGCCTTCAACTTTATAGAAAGATGTGGCTTTGAAAGCGGCAATTTCCCTTTCTCTGTCAACAATCAACCTTACTGCAACAGACTGAACTCTACCGGCAGAGAGCTTTGGCTGAACTTTTTTCCATAGGATTGGAGATAATTCGAAACCAACCAAACGATCTAATATTCTGCGAGCTTGCTGAGCATTTACCAGATTCATATCAATGTCACGAGGAGAATCTATGGCGGCCAAAATGGCGCTTTTTGTAATCTCATGAAATGCTATGCGTCGCGTTTTACTACTATCCAATTTGAGAGTTTCAGATAAATGCCACGCTATTGCTTCCCCTTCACGGTCTTCATCGGATGCGAGCCAAACTATTGAGGATTTATTTGCTTCGGCAGTCAATTCTGCTACCACTTTCTTTTTATCTGCTGAAATTTCATAATTGGGAGCAAACCCGTTAGAAGTGTCGACACCGAGCTTTTTCTTAGATAAATCTCTTATGTGTCCAAAGCTGGATTTTACTGTAAATCCTTTTCCTAGAAACTTTTCAATTGTCTTGGCCTTTGCAGGAGACTCGACAATAACCAAATTTTCACCCATGTTAGTTATTTTTATTGGCCGCAAAGTAAACTATAAATAGAGGTATATTCCAAATTAAATTGCTAAATTCGCGAGCTAATGTTGCTGATAAATTCTGCTAAATCGTTGAAAATGAAGATAGAGACTAAGAAAAAAATAGTAAAACTCTGGTGGATTGTATTGCTGGCTCCTTTTGTTGCGCTATTTCTATGCCTTTTGTTGGTTGGCTTATTTGCCCAGATCCCTTCTTTTGAAGAGTTGGAAAATCCTCAAAGCAATCTGGCTACACAACTCATAAGTTGTGATGGAGAGGTATTTAATACCTACCATATTGAAAATAGAACATTTGCAACATTTGAAGAGTTGCCTCAGTCTTTACTTGATGCTACTATTTCTACGGAAGATGCCAGATTTAAAAATCATTCCGGCATAGATTTTCGCTCTTTGGCTCGTGTCGCTGTAAAAACGATCCTCTTGCGTAACTCTAGTCAGGGCGGTGGCAGTACCATCACTCAACAACTCGCCAAGACTCTTTTCCCAAGAGAGACCGTTAGTTCGCGATTTCCTGGAGCTAAATATTTTAAATTATTCGAAAGTAAGTTTAAAGAATGGATAACTGCTGTAAAGTTGGAGCGCAATTATACTAAAGATGAAATTATAACAATGTATCTCAATGCAGTATTCTTTGGTAGCAATGCTTATGGTATAAATACAGCAGCTCGCACATTTTTTGATAAAAAACCTGCTGATTTGTTGGTAGAAGAAAGTGCATGTCTTGTGGGTATGGTCAACAAACCTACCAGATACAATCCTGCTATTAATCCAGAACAATCTTTGGAGCGTCGCAATCATGTTTTGCGCCAGATGCAGAAATATGGCTATATAAAAAAAACCGAGTGTGATTCGATATGTACTTTGCCAATCACCCTTTCATATCAACAACAAGATCATAATGCTGGATTGGGTCCTTACTTTAGAGATATGCTTCGCAAGGTGATGAATGCTGAAGAGCCTCGGCGCTCTGATTACAAAAACGCCATAGACTATTCTTCCGACTCTTTGAAATGGATAGAAGATCCATTGTATGGTTGGCTCAATAAAAATAAAAAACCGGATGGCAGCTCTTATAATCTGGACAAAGATGGCTTGAGAATATATACCACAATTGACTCTCGCATGCAGCGCTATGCAGAGGAAGCAGTGAAAGAGCAGCTTAGTTCTGACCTTCAGCCTCTTCTTTGGAATGACCTTCGATACAAAACTCACAAGCCTTTTTCAAATGATGTGGATAAAGATATTATCGACTTGGTGATGCAGCAAGGCCGTCGTTGGAGTGACCGGTATATTGGACTTAAAAAGGAGGGTCTGACAGATAAAGAAATTTTGAAAACCTTCGATGAGCCTGCTCAAATGAGAATTTTTGCGTGGAATAAAAAAGGCTATGTGGACACACTTATGACCCCAAATGACTCGATCAAATATTACAAGTCTTATCTTAGAGCAGCTTTTGTTGCAGTTGAGCCGAATACAGGAAAAGTAAAGGCTTATGTCGGAGGCCCTGATTATAGGTTTTTTAAATATGATAATGCTGGCCAAGGCTACAGGCAGGTCGGTTCAACCATCAAGCCTTTCCTTTATACTTTGGCTATGCAGGAAGGTTATACCCCTTGTAACACTGTGGTTAATATTCCATATAGTTTCAAGCTTGATGACGGCTCTGTATGGACTCCACAAAGCACTGATAAAGATGAATATATTGGAAATACTGTCACTTTGAAATGGGGGCTCACACATAGTTCCAACAATATTTCGGCATATCTGATGAAGCAATTCGGTCCGGAGGCGATGGTTGATATGTGTCGTAAACTTGGTATTAGCAGTTATATGGATCCTGTTTATTCACTTTGTGTGGGAAGTTGTGATATGTCTGTGATGGATATGGTGTCAGCTTATAATACATTCCCATCAAGAGGAGTTTTTGTTAATTCATATTTCGTAGAAAGAATAGAAGATAATTTCGGTAACTTATTGTCAAGCTTCACAACACGCAAAAGAGAGGCAATCAGTGACCCAACAGCATACCTCATGGTCAATTTGATGCAAGGAGTGGTAAACGAAGGTACGGCAGGAAGATTGCGTTGGAAATATGGCATTGAAGGCGCTGCCGGCAAGACAGGTACAACAAATGACCAAAGCGATGGCTGGTTCATCGGCTATATTCCAAAGTTGACAGCAGGTGTTTGGGTAGGTGCCGAAGATCGTCAAGTCCATTTTGAAAGCCTTACCTATGGACAAGGTTCATATATGGCCTTGCCTATTTGGGGCATTTTTATGCAAAAAGTACTAGCAGATAAGAATATTGGTATAACTAATGGTGAAGCGTTTGTTCCACCTATCGGTTGGAATATGAACCTTAATTGCACAGGTGGTGATGATGATTTGCTTTCAACCAATAAACATTCAGGCCTGGAGGATAACGAAGAGGATGAAGATTTCTTTAATTAATTAGATGAAAATAAATATTGCAGTTATTTATGGTGGAATATCTTCAGAAAGAGATATTTCCATAAAAAGTGGACGTTTTGCGGCTTCTCAGATTGACCGCTCAAAATATAATGTTTTCGAGATTCTTTTCAATGCTGACAATTGGCAGTTGGTTGAATGGGATGATTTTGATGAAGGAATTATGCGAGTATTGGGTGAGGTGGACAAAGGCAAGTTTTCTTGCAATGGCATCAAATTCGATGTTGCTTGCATCACCATTCATGGTATCCCCGGTGAAAATGGTTTGCTCCAGGGGTATTTTGAAATGATGGGGATTCCTGTTACTACTTGTTCGTCTTTTGTTTGTACAGTTGCATTTAACAAATACTCATGCAAAGCTTTTTTACGAGACACTGGCGTTAAGTTAGCTCCAGATGTTTTTCTTCACAAAGGCGAGCCTTATTCTGTGGATGCCATTGTCGAAAAGTTATCATTGCCGGTTTTTGTGAAGCCTTCTGACGGAGGTAGTAGTTTTGGTATTACAAAAGTTCAAGAAGCTATTGATATACCTGCCGCCATTGACGCTGCCTTTAAAGAGAGCGACACTCTGCTTATTGAGCAGGCTGTAGTTGGTAGAGAAATGACTCAAGCTGTTTATATGGCTGATTCAAAGGTTATTACACTTCCTGTTACTGAAATTATTACTCAAAATGAATATTTTGATTACGAAGCCAAATATTTGGGTAAAAGTGAAGAAATATGCCCTGCAAACATCTCGGAGTCACAAGCACAAGACATCAGTTATTGGACAGAGAAAATATATAAACATTTAGGTAGTCCAGGGTTATTAAGAATGGACTATATTTTTTCTAAAGAAGGTGTGTATCTTCTTGAAATAAATGCAACTCCTGGAATGACAAAGCAAAGCTTGGTCCCAAAGATGGTAAGAGAGGCAGGTATAGATATGAAAGAATTCTTTACCCAATTGATTGAAAGTGCCCGATAGTAAATGACAATTGCAGACTTTATCAAATCTCTTACAGAGAATTTACTTTCACTCTACCCACAGAGAGAGGCAAAGTCTATTGCAACTACTGTTATTTGTCAAGTACTATCAATTGAAAGATATAAGTGCCTCAGTGAACCAAATATGCAGATTCCTGCGCCTCAACTTGAGCAGCTGCAAAATATGGCTTCTGAACTACAGCAAGCAAAGCCTATACAATATGTGATTGGCAATTGTCATTTTGCAGGTATCAAACTGAAAATCAAGGAAGGTGTGTTGATTCCCAGGCCGGAGACAGAGCAACTATTCTCTTTGGCTGCAGAAGATGCTGAGAATATATTGGAGCATAGTAAAGATGATAATTTTAATGTGCTTGATGTTTGCACCGGTTCAGGCTGTCTTGCTTATGCATTTTCATCAGAGTTCCTGGATGCACAAGTATATGGTTGCGACATCAGCGACGAAGCTCTCTCAATTGCTTGCAAGCAACGAGTCAAATGCATAAAACCGGTGTTTTTTCAAGCTGATATTCTCCAAATGCCTCCGGCAGGACTTCCGCAATTTGATTTAATCGTGAGCAATCCTCCATATATTCGAGAAAGCGAAAAAGCTTTTATGCGCGATAATGTTTTGAAATGGGAGCCGGAGTTGGCTTTGTTTGTTCCTGATGAGAATCCTCTACTGTTTTATAAGGCCTTAGCGGTATGGTCTCAATCTTTACTCAAACCAAATGGTGTGATGTGGATGGAGGTTAATGAATTTCTTGCGCATGAAACAGCAGTGCTTTTCTCAAAAGCTGAAGTGAAGAAAGATTTTAACGATAAAGACAGATTTGTAAAAGTGGTGAGTTAGTATGATTGTTGAGTTTTCTATCGAGTATAAAACATATTTCGGTCAAAAAATTTATATTGAAATTAATAAAGAGTTGCTTCCTATGAAGTGCTCTGAGGAGGTTTTGTGGACTGCAAGTCTTGATTTGAAAGCAAATTCCGACTATGTTTTATCGTATAATTATATAGTTAAGGGTAATGAAGGAGCTACAATAAAAGAAGCAGGAAATTCAAGAGTAATAAAGATAAGCCATTTGAGCAAGCGAATTATTCTTCAAGATCAGTGGCAGGGCAACAGCAACAGCGCTCCTTTTTTGCGCCGGCCTTTTTCTTCAATTATTTATAACAAAAGTAAACAAAAAGGACTCTCAACTCATGCCTTTTTGAAAGAAATCATTTTTCGGGCAACTGCTCCTGCTATGGAAGACAGTCAGTCCTTGTACATTTGTGGAAATGTACCTGCTTTGGGGGCATGGGATGAATCCAAAGCGGTTAAAATGAATATTGTTGATGAATATCGATGGGCTGTTTCTTTATTTTCTTCAAAACTGAAAGGCAATATTGAATATAAGTTTATCAAGAAAAACAAAGACGGAGACATAGAATGGGAGAGAGGTGACAACCATGTTGTTTCTATTCCGAAATTGGAGATTTCAGAAAGTTATGTAATTGAACATTCTGAGCTTGATTTTATTCTTCGTAAAGACCGCTTTGTGGGGACTGCGGTGCCAGTTTTTTCTTTGAGAAGCAAAAATAGTTGTGGAATAGGGGACTTTGGTGATTTGAAGCTACTTATTGATTGGGCTGCTACTACAGGCCAGCATTTTATTCAGTTACTTCCGGTAAATGACTGCATCGCAAGCAAAACATGGATAGATTCATATCCATATAAATGCATTAGTGTTATGGCACTTAACCCTCTATACCTCAATTTGAAGGCTGCAGGTGTCATAAAAGATAAAGTCTTTGAAAACAATTACATGCGCAAATTTGCCGAGATAGATGTTTTACCTCAGATTGACTTTGAAAAAGTGTTGAGGTACAAATTTGCATATACTAGAAAGCTTTTTTCTGAGAGTGGTCATTCTCTTCTTGGCACTAATTATTACAAACTTTTTGCAAAGGAAAATGCTGACTGGCTGCCTGCCTATGCTGCTTTTTGTTGTCTGAGAGATCGATACTTAACTGCTGATTTTACGCAGTGGGATGAATATTCTACATATAAACCTTCATTAGTAAATGAGCTGCTGCATGATAAAGATGAGAGATACAATATGGATTTTTACTGCTACTTGCAGTATC
Source organism: Bacteroidales bacterium (assembly GCA_012513425.1). Taxonomy (GTDB): domain Bacteria; phylum Bacteroidota; class Bacteroidia; order Bacteroidales; family UBA932; genus Equibacterium. The sequence goes on along the minus strand of JAAZCF010000143.1, from coordinate 3,630 downwards.
TTCTCCACGAACAACTTAGTGCTGCTCATGCCTATGCAAATTCTAAAGCAGTAGCTTTAAAAGGAGATATTCCTATTGGTATATCACAATGCAGTGTTGAAGCCTGGACTTCTCCTCAATACTTCAATATGGATAGTCAGGCCGGTGCCCCACCGGATTATTTTTCATCAAAAGGCCAAAATTGGGGCTTCCCAACTTATAATTGGGGGTCAATGGCCAAAGATGGATATGCTTGGTGGAAGCGACGTCTTTCAAAGATGGCAGAATATTTCGATGCTTATCGCATAGATCATGTTTTGGGCTTCTTCCGTATCTGGGAAATTCCTTCAGATGAGCTATATGGAACTATGGGACACTTCAGTCCTGCGTTGGCATATAGTGCAGATGATTTGCGTTCTGCGGGTTTTAATTTTCAATATGAAAGGGATGCCTGCCCATTTATCAGATATTATCAAATAAAAGAATTATTTGGCAACCAATGTGAATTTGTTCAGAAGCACTTTTTGGATAGTAATCAAGTTGATGTATTTACTCTGAAAGAACATTATGGCAGTCAAAAGGCCATTGCAGCTTGGTTTGATGTCAAAGGGAAGAAGCATTCTGAGATAAAAGAGCAGATGTTGTCTTTGGTCTCAGAGCTGCTTTTTGTTACTGATCCGCGAAAAGAAGGGTATTATCACCCTTGTATAAATGCGCAGAGTAAATATTCCTATCAAGCCTTATCTCAAGACCAAAAGCAAGCTTTTGATAATATCTACAATGATTATTTCTTTCACAGAAACGAAGTCTTTTGGGAGAAATTATCTTACCAAAAACTGCCTGAGATTATTGATGCCACTAACATGCTAGCTTGTGCTGAAGATCTTGGTATGGTGCCTCAATGTGTAGGGAGAGTACTTTCACAATTGAAAATACTCACATTGGAGTTGCAAAGAATGCCTAAAACACCCGGATGGATGTGGGGTGATCCGCAGCAATATCCTTATTTCTCAGTATGCAGTCCTTCTTCCCATGACGTTTCAACTATTCGTGGATGGTGGGAAGAAAATCGCAGTTTTTCTGAGCAATACTACCATGACTTTTTGGGTTTCAAAGGAGAAGTTCCTACTTCTTGCGAACCTTGGTTAGCCGAGCGAATCATTAGAGCCAACCTTTCTTCAAAGTCAATACTCACCATAATCCCTATTCAGGACTGGTTTGCAACTGCTGTTACAACACGAAGAGAAGGCCCTGCGGATCAAGAACGCATAAACGACCCTGCAAACCATCATCATTACTGGAGATATAGAATGCACCTTTCTCTAGAAGATCTTCTAGAGAAAAGGTATTTCAATCTGCATATTTCCCAGATGATTGCTGGGACAAGATGATTTATTTGACTTGACTTTCAGAGTATTCAAGCCTTTGACCATTAATGGCCAAAATTAGTCCTCTATTTCCTTTTTCACCTTTCAAACTGCCATTCAAAAGGCCATCGCACATCTCTATTTCGTTTTGAATAGAGGCTTGAGTCTCACAATAATCCCCTGCAGAGTGACCAGGATAAAGGAGCTCAATATTGTTGCGCTTCATTATGTCAAGCATCTTTAGACATGAAGCTCTGAATCCGGAAATAGTGGTGCCAAGAAGCAAGTCCGTATTACCAAAAGAGTCCCCACTAAAGCCGTAATGGTTTTTGAAATCAATGTATGTAACACTTCCTTCTGTGTGACCTGGTGTGTGAAACACAGTAATATTTCTGTCACCAAGGTCAAACACCATACCATCTTTCAATGAGTTTTTTTTGCCCTTATAGTTTTTCAGATTCTGGTTTTCAGTTGCTTCATCCACAGGATAAAACCATATTTCATCAAAATCATTAATTGCTGAGCCTGTATGGTCTCCATGAAGATGGGTTGCTACCAAAATGACCGGCTTTGATGTGATAGAAGCAACAATTTGGTCAAGATTTTGGATGTTTGTTCCAGCATCAATCACCAAAGCTTTTTTGCTTCCTTCGACAATATAAACAGTCTCATTATATACCATTTTCCCATATCCATGCCATGTATGGCCATCAATTTTCAAAAAAGTGATGTCATCACCTTTATAGACAACTTCGCTTGCATATTTTCCTTGAGCTGAGGCAGAAAGGCAAGCCAATGCCAACACTACAATAGTAAAAAGTTTTTTCATTGTAATTATTGTTTATTCGGTTACATTCATTAATGTCCTGATTTCTTTTTTTGCTTCTTTCCAACGTGGAATATCAATTTTGGTTCCTATCACCTCAACAACTTTTGCAGCGAGGATGCTGCCTACTTTTCCGCAAATATCCAATGGCATTCCCAATGAATGTGCGTATAAGAAACCTGCAGCATATAGATCTCCGGCTCCGGTTGCATCAGTAGCCAAAGCTTCACACGGATCAATCATAAAAAAATCTTTACCAGAGAGAACCATGGAGCCTTGTTTCCCCATTTTGACAACAGCAACAGGGCATAATTCGGCCAATTCATCAAGAGCCTCACGAGGAGTTTTCCCGGCGAAAGCAACTGCTTCAGTTTCGTTTGCGAACACAATGTCAACATAATTTTGAATAATATCGTGTAAAAAAGCACTATTGGACTCCACAACATTATAGCTGGCCAAGTCAATTGAAATAGTCATTCCAAGCTCTTTCCCGATTTCAATTGCTCTACGGAAAAGACGTTGGTTCTGCACTAAATAGCCTTCAAGATGGAGGTAGTCATAACCTTTGAATTCTTCAGGATTTAGATTTTCCGGCTCTAATTCTAGAGCAGCTCCGAGATAAGTAGCAAATGTTCTTTCGTAATTCGGTTCAGTGATGATAACTACAGCTCTGCCGCTAGGGGCTTTTCCTCGAAGTAATTTTGAATCAATTCCATCTTGCTTTTGCGCGGATTTGAAAAGAGAACCAATTTCATCTTTTCCGACCTTGCCGATAAAACCTGATTTCATGCCAAATATTGCTGTTGCTGAGATTGTGTTTGCAGCACTACCACCGGCTACATATTTTATTCCGCAATCTTTAATTGCGTCCCATATTTTGTTGCCGGCTTGGGCATCAACATGTTGCATACTTCCTTTGGGAAGGTTAAATTGTTTAAGAATCGAATCATCTGGCATGACTGCCAAGATATCTGTGAGAGCATTACCTATTCCAAGAATGGATTTGCCCATAGCATCATTGTTCATAGCTTATGAGTATTACCTTACAAAATTAATAAAAAATACTACCTTTGACGCCTAATTTACTTCAAGATTTATGAACGCCAATCTAAAAAAAGTCATACGATATTTTCTTGTTCTTTCTTTGACCTTAGTGCTTTTATATTTGGCATTCAGGAAGATAGATTGGAATGAATTTGCTAAAGAACTAAAGAGCTGCAATTATTGGTGGATATTCGCTGCCATGATGACGGGGTTTGTTGACACTTTGGCTCGCGGCTTTAGATGGAGACTTATGCTCTTGCCTATTGACCCAAAGCTAAAAAGGATAGATTGTTACAATGCTTATGCAGTATGCTATTTAGCAAATTTAGCCTTCACAAGAAGTGGTGAGGTTGTGCGCTGTGGAATGATAACTGATAATAGCAAAGTTTCTTTCAAGGATGCTATGGGGAGCAT
>JAAZCF010000142.1 GCA_012513425.1 Bacteroidales bacterium | reverse complement strand
GGATTACCAGATCAGGAATATAGACCCGTTAATCCAGGCCTCTTCGCAGGTCATGCGCTTACTGGCAGAAAAATCGGGTTCCGATGTTGTGCTGGGTACCATCTATGCGGACCGCATCATTACGGTAAGCCATGCGTTTGGGGAAGAAAATTTAAAAATCAGTTACGTGCGGGGTAAACGCATGCCTTTGTTTAGGGGGGCGTTATCCAAATGTGTGCTGTCAACCTTGTCTAAACCCCAGTTACGCAAAGTCATGACGGACAATGCTGGTGAGTTTGATGGGCAAGTAGCGGAAACCATTCAGGACGCATTGAAGGAAATACGTAAAAAAGGCTATTGCATCACGTTTAGTGAGTTGAATCAGGGAGTGGTGGGGATAGCCATTCCTTATCAGAACAAAGCGCACCAGATTAATGCTTCGTTGGGGTTTATTGTTTCGGAAAAACGTTATAGCCTGATGGAAGCGGGGAAAGCGGTGGCTGAATTGCAGCATTGTGCCGAGGAGATTGACTTTGCCTTAAAGTATTATGTTTAGGTGGGGTTTTGTTGCTGATCAAATCCTGAATAGGAAAGCCCCTCAAGTAGAGGGGCCGTTTTTATAGTCATCGGATACCCATCGCTTTCGCCCGGGAGTCGAACCCGACCAGACCTTATTGTTGATATTGTAGTCTTATTACTTAGGGAAAGCAAACATTCTAATAAGATAACAAAACACACGTGTGTCGGCAAAATAGTTAGGATATGCTTTTTTCAGTTTTTTCCTGTCAGAAGTTGTAATCAACACCACGTCTAAAGGAGCACCCATCCTTATTTGCTCTTCATAATTTTTATAAAGTTCGCTAGCTTTATAAAACTCAGAGTTTAAAAAAGGACGAACCCGGAGTTTGTTTGATTCTTTGTTAAAAATGAATAAATAACAACCTATCTTCTTACCTATATTCGCTTTCGAAAGGTTGTTTTCTACTGCATTATCAATAGCATTAAATGATTCCAGTGCTGCAAGTATTCCTGTTTTTTTCTCAAGACGAACTAGTCGTGTTTTAATCTCGTCCTCTGACATTTTGGCGTAATCATGATGCAATGGCGTTTTCTCTAGTAAAGAGATTACTGCGCTACATAAGCGAAAAAACTCCAAGATCAACTCATCTCCTTCTCCACTTTTTAAGTGTATCCCTTGATACAAGCCCATTACCTCAACGGCTGTAGCCCAAATATGTTGATACCGAGTACGTATTTGCACTTCAACTAAAAGACCGGAGGCTGTGGATTTTTGAGCTTTGGATTGATAAGCACAAACGATATGATAACTTCTGTATCCATCTGATTTTGGTTGTGATACATAATCATATTCTTTTTTGATAATGTAGCTGGATGACAGAGGATTGATTTTTCTGACGGTAGCAAAGAGACGATAAAAATCATCGACCTGTTTTTTGTTTTTTAAAATTACTCTGGCACCAGCTATATCTTGCATTTGTGCAAGTTCCATACTTTCGTTACGGAGTAATTTATTTAAAATAGACGTAGAACGTTTTAATCTGGTTGCTACGATCACCGTTTTGGAAATTCCCAACTGTTTTAATACTTTATTTATTTGTTGGCGAATACTATTCAACGGGCCTTTATGCCTCATTCTCCATAAGTGCATGGCATTAAAAGCTGCTGCGTCATTCTCAGTGGAGTATTGAATTTTGTTTCTTGCTCTTTTGCTTATGTAATTCCCGGCTTTATCAATCCCCTTTTTTGAGTTTGGATTAAAAGAAGGATTCATTGAACCTTGTTCCTATTACATGAAAATTTTAAGAATAAAATATGTGAATGGTATTTGAGCTTACGAACATAGCAAATTGATAGCTTGATTATTTATCTTTATATAACAGAAATATGATGCAGACAACCCGTTTTTCTAAAGCAGGGTTACTATGGCAATTGACAGTAGTATCTGAAATAATTTTACCACTACACCATAGGTATGTTCAGCCCCAAGTGAACGCGGGACAGGACCAAGCGCTGCACTGCTTCAGTCATAGACAGACCAGGCTTGGCAATTACATCTTCTTTAAGCAATCCGCCCGGATTGTGTGGGCTTTTCATTGTCATTTTATGTCTCTTGGATACGTTTAGTTGAATTAGCTTACTTGTAAATCGTAAGGCTACGGCTAAGGCCGTCTAGGATTCTGTTTTAAATTCTAGCAATATAGATGTCCCCCCCTGTGGCAGACTGGTAAATACGCTTGAGCCCGGCAGCAACCGCCTTGTAGTCCTTGTAGGGCACGTACTTCATCGCGTTGCGGACCATATGGACAATGCACAGCTGGATTTGGGTCTGCGGATACGCTGCACTGATCGCATCTGGGAAGCCTTTGAGCCCATCTACGCAGGCAATAAGGATGTCCCTGACGCCACGGTTTTGCAACTCCGTCAACACACCCAGCCAGAACTTGGCGCCCTCGTTTTCAGACAGCCACATGCCCAGCAGTTCCTT
>JAAZCF010000141.1 GCA_012513425.1 Bacteroidales bacterium | reverse complement strand
GTTGTAATCAATTATCTTAAGTTGGCTTTGAGGAAAAACTACAGCCATGAAATAGTTGTACTCTTCGGACCCATTATGATTTGGATTGGCAGCTTTGCGCTCTGCCCCTACTAATGCGGCTGCAGCAGTACGATGATGGCCGTCAGCAACATAAAAAGCAGGAATCTTTGCGAAAGTATCTGTAATTGCAGCAATATCTTTTTCGTCGTCAATTACCCAAAAATGATGGCCAAAACCATCTTCAGCAACAAAATCATATTCTGCAGGTTTTGCTATAGTTTTTGAAACAATGGCATCAATGGAGGCATTGTCGGGATATGCAAAGAAAACAGGCTCCAAATTGGCGCTTTGGGCTCTCACATGCTTCATTCTGTCCTCTTCTTTGTCTTTGCGAGTAAGTTCATGCTTTTTTATGGAACCATTCAGATAGTCCTCGACATTTGCACACAAGACCAAACCATATTGTGTGCGGCTACCCATAGTCTGCGCATAGACATAATAATTTTCCTTTGAGTCTTGTTTGAGCCATCCTCTTTCTTTCCAGAGTGTGAAATTTTCGACTCCTTTCTCGTATACAGCCTCGCAACGCTCGTCTGCTATTGGGTTAAAATCTATTTCCGGCTTAATGATATGAAGCAGGGATTTCTCACCTGCTTCATATTTCGCCTCTGCTGAGGATAATACATCATATGGACGACTAGCAACTTCTTTTACAATAGATTTTGGAGGCCTGATTGCAGCAAAAGGTTTTACTTTAACCATGGTTAAAATTTATTGAGTTGGAATTTATTATTTCCTGTAGCAAAGAAATCGCATATCTGGCGGGCTGCAGCCAGTCCGGCATTAATATTTGCTTCAGATGTCTGCGCTCCCATTTTCTTTGGAGTCGCAAATACTCTTTTGCCGAATTTATCTTCAAGCTCAGCTTGATTATCAGCGGCAATATCAGTAATATATTTTAAATCTTTTCTTTCTGAAAGTATTTTAACTAACTCTTCTTCGTTCATTATTTCTTTGCGGGCAGTGTTGATAAGGCAAGCACCTTTTGGCATTCTGTTCATAAGAGCATAACCGATTGAACATTTAGTTTGAGGAGTAACAGGAATATGAAGAGAAACAAAATTACTATTACTATATAGCTCTTCTAAAGAAGATGCTACTTCAACTCCATCAGCCTTTATAATGTCAGCAGGAACAAAAGGATCAAAAGCGATAATATTCATACCAAAACCTTTGGCTATTGATGCTACCAAGCGGCCAACATTACCATAAGCTTGAATACCGAGAGTTTTTCCTTTCAATTCGGAACCTGTAGAAGGAGTAAATTGGTTGCGTGACATATAAACCATGAAACTGACTGCCAATTCTGCTACAGCGTTTGAATTTTGGCCAGGGGTATTCATAGCTACGATTTTAGATGCAGATAAAGCATTGAGGTCCAAATTGTCATAACCTGCACCGGCGCGAACGACTATTTTAAGGTTTTTGGCAGCTTGTACTATTTCTTCTGTGACTTTATCTGAGCGAACAATGACTGCATCAGCGTCTTTCACAGCCTTTTTAAATTGGTCAACATCAGTGTATTTTTCAAGAAGGGCAAAGTTATGACCAGCGCCTTCAACAATTTCTTTTATACCATTGACAGCGGCTGCTGCAAAGGGCTTTTCTGTTGCAACTAGTATTTTCATTATGAATTATTTATTAAGAGATTCAAACTCTTGCATGCATGAAATGAGTGCATCTATTGCTTCAATAGGGCAGGCATTATAAATAGATGCGCGGAAACCTCCAACTGAACGATGACCTTTGATACCAACCATGCCTCTTTCAGTTGCTAATTTCATAAATTCATCTTGCAGACTTTCTTTGCCTTCTGCCATAACAAAGCAAACATTCATAATAGAACGGTCTTCTTTGGCAGCTGTGCCGCGAAATAGAGTGTTACGATCAATTTCTGCATAAAGTTTTTCTGCTTTTGCAACATTGAGTTTGTGAATTGCCTCAAGTCCGCCCATATTTTTGAGCCATTTGAGAGTCTCTTTCATTACATAGATTGAGAATACTGGAGGTGTGTTGAACATAGATTCACCATCAATGTGGGTTTTGTAGTCCAATATGGTAGGAATATACCTGCTTACCTTTCCCAATGCATCTTTATTTACAATAGCAAATGCAAGACCTGCAGGGCCAACATTCTTTTGAACACCACCATAAATGAGGGCATATTTGCTAACATCTACCGGACGACTGAGAATATCAGAAGACATATCAGCAATCAATGGAACAGGGGAGTCAATATCTTCGCGAATTTCTGTACCATAGATAGTGTTGTTGGTAGTAATGTGAAAGTAGTCAATGTCAGTAGGAATTACATAATTTTTCGGAATATAGCAAAATGTCTTATCAGCACTTGAAGCCAAAGCATATGCTTCGCCAAGACCTTTAGCCTCTTTTATGGCTTTTTTGGCCCATACGCCTGTTTCTAAATATGCGGCCTTCTTCTCGAGGAAGTTCATGGCTACACAAAGGAATTGTAATGATGCGCCTCCACCAAGGAAAAGAACTTCATAATTATCAGGAATGTTTAAAATTTCTTTCCAAAGGTTGCGAGCTTCGTCCATAACTGCCGTCCATTCTTTCGAACGGTGCGAAATCGAAACTACAGGTATCCCTGTTCCTTCAAAATCTTTAAGCGCTTCGATAGCTGCGTCAATAGCCGGTTGTGGCAATACGCATGGACCGGCAGCAAAATTGTAAGCTTTTTTCATTTATAAATATTTTAGTTGAGTGGCTGCAAATTTAAAATTTTAGTTGTTTTTTCACAATAATGACAAAGAAGATAAATCTTATCATTATCAACAATGGTTTTAAAACGTGTTGATATCACTTGATGATTGGTGATACACAGTGGATTTGCACATTTAGCCACAGCGACTACTTCTTCGGGAATTGATATCTTTCTTTTTTCAATAACTTGATAATCTTTTATGATATTGATTGTAGCATTGGGAGCAACTAGCGCAATGCAGTTAATCTCCTGATCTTCAAAGTATCTGTCTGCTATTTTAATGATTCCTTTTGATCCAAATGACTTGCTTACAAGATTGCTTCCAATGGTAATTTGGTTAGAGGTTGATGCTAAATTCAAAATATCAACAACTTTAAAAAGATATTCTGAAGGGATATGATCAAGTACAGTACCATTTTCGATGGCATTTACTATTAGTGTTTTGTCTTTTGTCATAATAGTCTACTCTAATTAATTGTAACCTAAAAGATAAGCAATTATTGCCATTCTCACATACATGCCATTTTCGGCTTGTTTAAAATAGTAAGCATAAGGAGTGTCATCAACATCAAGAGCAATTTCATTGATGCGTGGTAACGGATGAAGAATTTTCATGTTCTTCCTGACATTTGTCAGCATTTTTGCATTCAGGCGATAGACATCCTTAACTTTTTCATATTCCATTGGGTCGTTGAAACGCTCTTGTTGAACTCTAGTCATATATAAAATGTCGCATACGTCAAGATATTCTGTCAGAGATTGTGTCTCAGTATATTCTATACCTTTTTCTGTCAAAAATGTCTGATATTCACTAGGGAGTTGCAACTCATAAGGAGCTGTGAAGATAAATTTAGGTTCAAAATGGCTCATGGCTTGAAGAAGAGAATGGACTGTACGACCATATTTCAGGTCACCAACCATATTGATAGTCATATTTTGAAGGCTACCTTGAGTTTGACGGATAGTGTAAAGGTCAAGAAGAGTTTGGCTTGGATGTTGGTTTGCTCCGTCGCCGGCATTAACTATCGGTAAGTCACATACTTCCGTGGCATATCGGGCTGCTCCTTCCAGAGGGTGGCGCATGATAATCATATCCACATAGTTGGATACCATTTTGATAGTGTCTTTAAAACTTTCTCCTTTACTGATTGAGGTGTTTCCAACATCGCTGAATCCTATTACTCGGGCTCCCAATCTGTTTGCCGCAGTTTCAAAACTGAGACGGGTGCGGGTAGATGGTTCAAAGAACAAGCAAGCTACAACTTTGCCATCTAAAATTTTTTGTGATTTGTTTTTTTCCATTTCGGAGGCAATGTCCAATATATGGAGTATTTCCTCTTTTGAAAAATCGTGGATTGAAATCAAGCTTTTTGGCATATTTCGACATTTTTTAAAAGTTCTTTGAACCGTTCTGTGTCTGAAAGTCTGATTTGGGCTGTTGCTGAACATTTTTCATCAAACACTTGATCAGTTGGCTGGACTTTCAGTTCCTTCAACGCTGTCATTACTTCGTTCATTTGTAAATAATCAAAATGAATTTCCCAATTTTGACAGGCCAATTTCTCGACGATAAAACTATTTGCTATTGCATCTGCCGCTGCACCTTTATAGGCAGCAATAAGTCCCGAAGTTCCCAACAAAATTCCACCGAAGTAGCGTACTACTACAATGAGAATATCACTGAGCTCTGCTGATAATATTTGGCCAAGTATTGGCCTGCCAGCAGTTGAAGAAGGCTCGCCATCATCGTTTGCACGGAATATATCTCCCAGATGACCAAGCCGATATGCATAGCAATGGTGCTTTGCGTCAAAATATTCTTTTTTGACAGATGTGATTATTTCTTTTATTTGATCTTCTGATGTGACCGGGAATGAAAAGGAAAGAAATTTGCTCCCCTTGTCTTTAAATAGACCTTTTGAGGGGGCTGCTATGCTACGATAGCAATCTGGGGTAGGTTTAGAAAGAGATTCCATTACCGATTGCAAAAGTAGCCCTTTTTTTGTAATTTTGCAAAGTAGTTTGACTATATGTATTTATGATTTTATTTTAATAAAATGATTTATAAGATTAAAGCAACAATCCCTTCTAGTAAGATATTTATTAGAGAGTATGAAGTTCCTTCAGAGATGAATCTGTTTGAGTTTAATAAATATATTCTCAATGATCTGTGCTTTTCCACTGACCAAATGGTAGCCTACCGTGCGTTTGATGAAAAAGAAAATATGCAAGCTGTTTATGGACTTTTTGATTTTGGAGATGGCTCTATGGATCAAGTGTCTTTTGAACAAATTGTTTCTAAAGGTCAGAAGGTAATTCACTTTTGTTATGATTTTCATAATGATAGTGTCATAGTCCTTACCATTATAGGCGAAGAACTAGAATCGCCACGTTGTCACTATCCTCGTACAACTCTCGAAAAAGGGCATAATCCAGATCAGTTTGCTGCTAAATATGAAGATCCTCAAACATATATTATGGATGATTCCAAATCAAATCTTGCATTTGACAAGGAATTTGATGATGACGATGATGAAGAAAAGGATGATGACAATGTTTTCAATGAATTCGAAGACGGAACAGACGAAGAATAGCAGATAATCCATGGCAAAAAAACTGACAATAGTGCTGGGGCCTACGGCAGTCGGCAAGACTGGCTATGCAATCAGTTTAGCCGAAAGACTTTCCACAGAGATAGTCAATTGCGATTCACGCCAACTCTATAAAGAGTTGAATATTGGCGTGGCGCGTCCTACTCAGGAAGAATTGTCGCGTGTAAAACATCATTTTATTGCATCACACTCTATATTGGATCCCTATACAGCAGGAAGATTCGAGTTGGAATCTCTTGACTTATTAGAACAACTATTTCTGCGATATGATGATATTGTTATGGTTGGAGGCTCCGGCTTTTACATTGATGCTTTATGTAATGGTTTGGATGATTTTCCGCCTGCAGATCCTGTCCTGAGGGAGCATCTTACAAAAAGGGTTAAGGAGGAAGGTGTGGAGTCACTTAGACTGGAGCTGAAAAAGATAGACCCGCAAAGTTATTCTGCAATAGATATCGCAAACTGGCAGCGTGTAGTGAGGGCTCTCGAAGTTACTATCGCTACCGGGCGTAAATTTTCCTCTTACAAAACATCTCCTTTGAAAGAAAGATTCTTTGAAATAGAAAAAATCGGACTTTGTCGTAATAGAGCTGAACTTTACGATAGAATTAATCGAAGAGTGGATGTTATGATTGATCAAGGCCTGCTCCAAGAGGCTGAAGGCCTTCTACCAATGAGACAACTTCCAGCCTTAAATACGGTAGGTTATAAAGAATTATTCGAGTATTTTGATGGGGTAATTTCTTTTGAAGATGCAGTTGAAAAGATCAAACGTAACACCAGACATTATGCCAAAAGGCAGATGACTTATTGGAGCAGAGATAAAGAGATTATTTGGCACTCTTTATAATAATCAATTCTGATGGTAAAAAGGAGTCTTTGTAACCTTGGCTTGCAATAGACGGCCGCGAACACTAATATAAATTGTGCTGTCAACTTTATGGAAAGGGACTGCCACATAACCCATTCCTATTGCTTTTTTGACACTTGGTCCCATAGTCCCAGAAGTAACATTCCCTATCACATTACCATTAGCATCGCAAATATCATAACCATGGCGGGCAATACCCTTATCAACTACCTCAAAGCCTACCAGTTTGCGAGTGATTCCTTCCATTTTCATTTTTTCAAGATATGCTCTATCGACAAAGTCGCCTTTCACATCATTGAATTTGGTAATCCATCCAAGCCCTGCCTCAAGAGGAGAAGTTGTGTCATCAATATCATTGCCATAT
>JAAZCF010000140.1 GCA_012513425.1 Bacteroidales bacterium | reverse complement strand
TTCAATAAGAATATCTTTCCTTTCTCCTGCAGTCAATACTTTTTTTAAAAGAATTTGATTCATACTCCCTATTCAATTTCATTTAAATCATTCAGACGATTTGCGTAGCTACGCCATTTGTCTATCAATGCTCGCATATCTTGTGGTATTTCACTGTCGAAAAATACCTTTTCTTTGGTAGTAGGGTGAACAAAGCCCAGAGTCTTTGCGTGAAGTGCTTGACGTGGCAATAAAATGAAACAATTATCTATAAATTGTTTGTATTTGGTATAAATAGGTCCTTTCAAGACACGGTCTCCGCCATATCTGTCATCATTAAACAGAGGATGACCGATATAGTTCATATGAACCCTTATCTGGTGTGTTCGGCCTGTTTCCAAAATACATTCAACCAAAGTCACATATCCAAAGCGCTCCAGCACTCTATAATGAGTCACAGCTGTTTTTCCCTGGTCTCCTTCAGGAAACACTTTGAATCTCATTCTGTCATTAGGGTCACGACCTATATTTCCTTCAATAGTTCCTTCATCATCGACAACATTACCCCATACTAATGCAACATATTTTCTATCTATGGTATGATAAAAGAACTGTTGAGACAAGGCCATCTGTGCATCATCATTTTTTGCTACAAGTAATAAACCAGATGTATCTTTATCAATACGATGCACCAACACTCCCATCCTTTCATCCTCAGCATCAGCATCCTGACTAATACCAAGATGATAAGCCAAAGCATTTATGAGAGTACCACTGAAATGGCCAAAGCCCGGATGAACGACCAATCCTGCTGGTTTATTTACAACAAGCAAATCGTCATCTTCATACACTATGTCCAAAGGAATATTTTCGGGACGGACTTCAAAACCTCTACGCTGGTAAGGCATCACGATTGTGATAACATCCAAAGGCTTAACTTTATAGTTAGCTTTTATTACTTTATCATTGACTCTGACATATCCGGCATCAATAGCAAGTTGAACTCTATGGCGCGAAGTCTGCACCATATGCTCGGTTATATATTTATCAACACGAAGCTGACTCTGACCTTTATCGCAAACAAATCGATAATGCTCAAACATTTCATCCTCTAAGGATGATTCATTATCCAAAATGCTATCTTCGTTTTCTATCATACTACCTTGACGCTACTTTATCAGGATCTATTGTAAGATAAATGTCCACTTTGGAGCCTCTGGTAAGAGGCTTGGCCTCTACCCTCTCTTCATCGCCTTTTGTATGAACAGAAGGCATAGGAGTCTGATTATACACTACTGCCCTGATGGAGTCTTGATAATTATTTACGGTGTTGTCGTAAAGGATTTTGCCAACATTAAGAGAGTTGTCATTAAGAGCATTAATAGCCAAGTCTGAGGTATACCCCACAACATAAGGAACATATGTTCTTGAGTCGTCAGGATTTAGACCCAAAACCAAATCTACAGCAGTTTCGGTCTCAATAGAACTACCAGAAGAAATTTTGTGACCATTAATCTGTTGAGAAAGAACATTATTTGTGGCAATATCATGTTGATATATTAGTTTGCCTACAGACAAGCCTCTTGACATCAACTCAGCACTTGCCTGACGTAACGAATATCCAACGACATTCGGCATAATTGTCATCTGAGGCACATTGCTATTGATGGTAATCAATATGCGGCGATTCTTTTTAACAGCATCTCCGGCCTGTGGGTTTTGACTATATACCACTCCTCTTTCCAACCTTTTTATGAACACAGAGTCAACAACATCAAGCCTTAGATTGGATTTCTTTGCCAGGGCTTTTGCATCATCCATGGTCATTGTTGTAAAATCAGGAACTGCAAGTTCCTCATTATGACGAGTGAAGAATTTTAAAAAAATGGAGCAAACAATCAACGCTGCAAATACAAGCGCCACTCCATAAAGAAAATTCTTGCGGAGCATCTTTTTTCCTTGATTTTTATTTTTAACAGTTTTCATTTTAACAAAGTTAAACAAAAAAGGCAACCCCACAAAGGAGATGCCTATTTATGCTTTGCGTGTAGATTAATTAAAATCTGTCTTCACTTGAAACACTTAGTCTCTTGCGACCATGGCGACGACGTGCTGCAAGCACTCTGCGGCCGTTAGGAGTAGACATACGCTCACGGAAACCGTGTTTGTTGCGTCTTTTGCGCTGTGAAGGTTGAAATGTACGTTTCATTATAATGATTTTTTATTTTTTTACTGATTTTAGGAGTGCAAAAGTAAAGACTCTCTTTGAAATAAGCAAATTTTATCTGCCTATTATTACTATCTTTTTCTGTTCAAACCATTCATCTTTAAAGAAACAGCTTGTATCAATAATAGTCAACTTCTTTTTTTCAAAAATATGTCTAGATAAACAGTTGGCAATTTCTTCATCGATATCGCCTCCTTTCAAATATAATACACCTTTATTGTACTTTCCTTTTATCCAAGGAAGGAAGCCATCCAAGGAAGTAACAGCCCTGGAGACTACATAATCGAAAGTGCCAGGAAGGTTCTCGGCTCTATCGTTGACAGTCGTCACATTTTTCAATCCCAAAGCCTGAGCTACAGCATTGGCAACCTTTATTTTTTTGCCAACCGAATCACAAAGCACAAAATTGCAGTCTTCAAAATAAATAGCCAAAGGAATACCGGGAAATCCACCACCTGTACCCAAATCCAAGATACGCTCTCAACCTTTTAACATTGATGCTAACGGATGCACTAGAGCTAATGAATGTAACACATGATGGACATAAAAATTATCCATATCCTTACGGGAGATGACGTTAATCTTGCTATTCCAATCATCATAAAGCCCTCTCAAAGCAGAAAATCTTTCAATCTGTACTTGAGAAAGTAAAGGAAAATATTTAAGTATTTCTTCCATAATTAATGTGCTTCAAGCCAATTATTTCCTTTACCACAATCCACAATCAAAGGCACGCTGAGCTTGCATACATTTTCCATTTGTTCTTTTGCAATACTAATTACAACATCTAGTTCATCAGGGCAAACATCAAATATAAGTTCATCGTGCACCTGCAGGACCATCTTGCTTTTGAGACCTTTGTCTTGCATTGTTTCAAATACCTTTATCATTGCAATCTTGATGATGTCAGCCGCACTACCTTGGATTGGCGCATTCACTGCATTTCTCTCTGCGAACTTTCTTATATTCGCATTGTGGGCATTAATGTCTGGCAGCATTCTGCGTCTTCCAAATATTGTTTCAACATACCCTTGTTTTCTGCAAGTCTTAACTGCATTTTCGATATAAGTTTTAACGCCTGGATAATGATCAAAATAATGGTCTATCAATTCTTTTGATTCTTGTCTGCTTATTGACAATCTCTGTGATAACCCAAAAGCAGATATGCCATATATAATTCCAAAATTAGCTGTGTTTGCTTTTGCTCTCTGTACTTTGCTGACATCCTCAACTGATACATGGAATATCTTGGCTGCTGTGGCTGAGTGAATATCATGGCCACTCAAAAAGTCAGCTATCATACCCTCATCTCCACTCAAATGGGCCATAATCCTTAATTCGATCTGAGAATAATCTGCAGAAACTATATAACCGCCTGGAAAAGACGACACGAAAGACTTACGAATCTGCTGGCCTTGCTCAGATCGAATAGGTATATTCTGCATATTTGGTCTTAGCGAACTCAAGCGGCCTGTTGCTGTTTGAGACTGATTGAAAGTAGTGTGAATCTTGCCGGTATTAGGATCCACCAATTGTGGGAAAGGATCAATATAAGTAGAAATGAGCTTCCTTAACCCCCTATATTCTAATATCTTACCTACTATTGGATGCTTATCCAGCAGGTCAGAAAGAGTTTCCTCGTCTGTGGAATAATTATTATTCTGGTTTTTCTTTGCCTTGTCATCCAGCTTCAGTTTTTCGAACAGCACCACACCTATCTGACGTGGACTAGCCAAATTTAAACTGCTGTCATCAACCATTTCCCTGGCCTCATCTTCAACTATAACCAACTGAGCAGACAAAGCTTTCCCATATTCTAAAAGAGCATCCACATCAACTTTGACTCCTTCATACTCCATCGAGGCAAGCACTGCAATCAATGGCATTTCAATCTGTAGATAGAGATTCATCAAGCCTTCTGCTGCCATTTCCTCAGCCACCAAAGGCTTCAAAAGGCTGCAAGCAGAGGCTTCTCTGGCAATCTTTATCATATCTTCTTTAGGGGTCTGTGCATCATCCATCGTGGTAAACAAATCTCCCTGCACCATTTGTTTTGCAGTAACAATTGAATCCACACTCTTCTGGAGATAACTTTTTGCCAAATAATCAATTCTATGGCTGCGTTCAGGATTTATGAGATAATGCATTATGTCAATGTCATACAATTCGCCTTGCAGGTTTTTGCCTTCTTTCAGTAAAGTTTTCTCAAGTTCCTTCAAGCCAAATCCAATCTTAGCAATGAATGGATTTGCAAGAAGATCTGACATGCGAGAATCATCATGTTTACAAAAACAATATGCCTCTCCAACAGCCAAACATAGATTATCATTGCCGATTATTGCAATCTCTGAAGTTTTTTCTGCCAATACTAAAATATCATCAAAGCTATGCTCAGTGACAACCAAAGGCTTAATACTCTCAACTATTTTTTCAGGTAAACCTGAACACTTGGGAAGCATATTTTTTAATGATGTAAACTCGTAATGAGAAAAAATCTCAGCAACTTTCGCATCATAGCATGCTGTAATTTCAAAGTCTTGTTCACTATATGGCAAATCAATATCAGATTTGATAGTAATCAAAAACTTGCTCAGATAAATATAATCACTGGCCTGTTGAAAATTCTCTCGTAATTTCGCTGATAACTTATCCAAATTCGCATAAATAT
>JAAZCF010000139.1 GCA_012513425.1 Bacteroidales bacterium | reverse complement strand
ATTTACAGGCGCTCCTGAGCAACTTTGGAGAATTGAAATGTTAACTGATGGTACTTATCGCATCATGCCTAAGGAAGTTCTAGGTTGCGACGAAGAGCTTGCTCTCATTTCAACTGCCGATAGTACTCCAGGCCTTGGAAAGTTTGATTTCAATAGTGATAATTCTAAATGGAATTTTAAAACTAAATAATTGATTCCTTTTATAGATAAAAATAGCCGCGGGAACAATCCCGCGGCTATTCTATTTATTATAATCTTAAAGATTATTTTACAGTCAAAGGAAGAGATTTAAGGTCTGCATCGTTAGATGAGTTACCATAAAGAATTTGGTAGTCACCAGCGAAGATTGCCAAATCGTCAGCATCTGCACTATAATAAGCGAATGATTCTGGTTTAAGAGTAATCTTCACTTTTGCAGTCTTGCCAGCATTAATCTCTACACGTTTGTAACCCTTGAGAGCTTTGATAGGTGCATCAGGGTTAGTCAAGCTCTTGACATATACTTGAACAACTTCAGCTCCGTTCATTTCGCCTGCATTTGTAACAGGGATAGTGATGTTAATGCTTTGACCTTTCTTAATGCTATTTTTAGAAAGCTTAGCTTGACCAAACTCGAAGTTGGTGTAGCTCATACCAAAACCGAAAGCATACATTGGTTCGCCTTTAAAATAGCGATATGTACGATTGTCCATGTTGTAGTCAGTGAACTCAGGAAGTTGTGCAGTGTTATTGTAGAATGTAACAGGAAGCTTACCACTTGGGTTGAAGTCGCCAAACAAAACATCAGCAACAGCAATACCACCTTCTTGACCAGGATACCATGCTTGGATAAGAGCATCGTAATAATCTTGAACACACTCAAAACCAACGCAGCTACCTGAAGTATTAATATATACAACTGGTTTGCCGGTTTCGCGCATAGCTTGCAAGAAACGTTGTTGAACTGCAGGAAGCTCAATAGTAGCACGCTCGTGACCTTCGCCTTCCTCAGTTGGAGAGATACCACCTACATAGATGATAACATCAGCATCTTTGATTTTCTCTTGAAGAGCTGTGAAAGTTGCAATTTCTCTTTGGTACAAATCAACCATAAAAGAAGATACTGCACCTGTAGCGCCTGACTTATAGTCAAACTCGAAAGCATATTTCTTGCCTTCTTCAACTTGCATTTCGATAACATAACCGCGACGACGAGAGAATGATTGCATCATCTGGCGGCGTTGTGCTTCTGTCATTTGTGCGCCTGGGGCTGCAGCTGGAGCTCTATTTGACTGAATTTGAGGGAAATATTCGTCAATAGTCTTTCCATTGACTTTTACTCTATAAGCATCGCCACGAATAGAAAGGCAAAGTGTTCCGGTAAAGTTTGCAACCATTTCACCAGTGTAAACAGCAGTAAAGTTGGCAGAAGGAACATTTTCACCGAAGCCATAGCCACCTTCAGTGCGGAAATCTATTTTTTCAGCAACTGATGTGTTTACAGGTTGGCCAGTCCAATTCTCAGAAGCATAATATACAGATTTAAAACCTTTTTGGCCATTAGTTGTGATGTTTTGAGCCTGAGGATATTGAACATATTCATTTTCAACCTGGCTTCCGCGTTCAGAAATGATATTTGCATTTGGAAGTTTGGCTTGGATACCTTGAAGAATAGTTGTAATGTGAGTAGGTGAACCACTATAGTTACCACGCATTACCTCTGGATCGTCAATGTTCGGACCAACAACGGCAACAGTCTTGATGTCTTTGCTTAGCGGCAAAACATTATTGTTGTTGCGAAGAAGAACCAAAGCCTCATGAGCAACTCTCAAAGCATGGTCACGGTGTTCTTGGCTATCAATAACTGATCCAGGAATAGTTGAATAAGGGTTCATATCTTCAGGATCAAACATACCCAATTCAATACGGCCTTTGATGACATTACGAAGAGCAATGTCCAAATCTTTCTCAGCAATAAGACCACGACTTACAGCCTCAATAAGAGATTGGTAACTGCGTCCGCATTCCAAGTTGGTTCCGTTAAGCACGGCAGAAGAACTTGCAGTGGCTGCATCTGGTGAGTAATCGTGACGGCCGGGAACATAAAAGTCGTTAATGGCATCGCAGTCAGACAAGATGATACCATCATAGTTCCAACGATTGCGAAGAATATCAATCAAAAGGCGTTCGCTAGTGCAGCAAGGGACTCCTTCATATGCGCTGTATGCACACATTACTTCACGAACATGACCATCTATAACCAATGTTTTGAAAGCTGGAAGATAAGTTTCCCAAAGGTCACGACCTGAAACAACTGCATTGAATTCATGGCGAAGTGGCTCAGGACCACTATGTACAGCATAGTGTTTTGCACAGGCGTGTGTTTTGACATATTTGTCTTCAGGATTGCCCTGCATACCCAAAACAACATTCAAGCCCATTTGTGACATCAATAAAGGGTCTTCACCATAAGTCTCTTGGCCACGTCCCCAACGTGGATCACGGAAGATATTTACGTTTGGTGCCGAGAATGAAAGGTTAGGAATTTGAGATTGATAAGGTCCGAGATCACCATCGAGAGAGATAGTGT
>JAAZCF010000138.1 GCA_012513425.1 Bacteroidales bacterium | reverse complement strand
TCTTGATACATTCCTTCAAGCGAAGCTATGAATAAATCAAAGCTTTCAGTTTTATAAATCAGCTTAGGGTCTTTTTGCTCATAAGAAGCATTCTGAACAGATTGCTTCAAGTCGTCCATATCGCGAAGGTGGATTTTCCAATATTCGTCAATAAACCTAAGAGTTATAGTCTTTGAAATAGCTCGTGTAAGTTCTTTTCCTTTGCTCTCATAAGCTTTGCGCAAATCGACCAATACATTGTATACTTTGTGTCCATCAGTCACAGGAATAGCAATATTTTGATAATACATACGCTTGTTCTCGTATACATAATTGATAATTGGCCAAGCCTGAGCGACAATCGATTCATTTCTGCGATTCTGAGTTTCAATAATTGTGTTTTTCAGACTATTAGCGATTTCATCATTCTTTGCTTTGTCATAATATTCCTGATCAAAACCGGGCTCAATTGAAAGAAACTCCATTAGCGCTTCGCAAAAACCATCATAATCCAAGTTGCCGTTTTTCTCAATGAATATGCCGGAATAATCACTTGCCATATTCATCACATCCACATCAATACGCTCTCCAGTGAGGGCGCTTTTACGTTTTGAATAAACCACCTCTCTTTGAGAGTTCATTACATCATCATATTCGACCAAATTCTTACGAATACCAAAGTTATTCTCTTCAACTTTCTTTTGAGCTCGCTCGATTGAACTAGAAAGCATTGAGTTCTGCAAGGCTTCTCCTTCTTCAAGGCCCATTTTGTCAACTATGCTAGCAATTCTTTCTGAGCCGAAAAGACGCATGAGATTATCTTCAAGCGAAACATAAAAAATTGATGATCCTGGATCTCCTTGACGACCAGCACGACCTCTCAACTGACGGTCCACTCGACGACTGTCATGACGTTCTGTACCAATGATTGCAAGACCACCTGCAGCCTTAACTTCAGGATCCAATTTAATATCGGTACCACGACCGGCCATATTTGTTGCAATAGTCACTGTACCGGCCTTACCTGCCAGAGCCACAATCTCAGCTTCACGAGCATGCTGTTTTGCATTGAGGACTTGATGTTTGATACCTCGCATTTTGAGCATACGGCTCAGTAACTCTGATATTTCAACTGAAGTAGTACCGACAAGAACAGGGCGGCCTTGAGCCACCAACTCTTGTATCTTGACAATTACTGCATTGTATTTTTGTTTCTTGGTTTTGTAGATCAAATCATCTTGGTCATCACGAATAACCGGACGATTGGTAGGAATAACCACTACATCCAATTTGTAGATTTCCCAGAACTCACCTGCCTCTGTTTCTGCAGTACCGGTCATTCCTGAGAGTTTGTGGTACATACGAAAATAGTTCTGCAAAGTGATGGTAGCAAATGTTTGAGTAGCAGCCTCAACCTTCACATTTTCCTTCGCCTCAACTGCCTGATGCAAACCATCACTCCAGCGTCGACCTTCCATGATACGGCCTGTCTGCTCATGTACAATTTTAATTTTATTATCAATTATTACATAATCAACATCCTTT
>JAAZCF010000003.1 GCA_012513425.1 Bacteroidales bacterium | reverse complement strand
TTGTATTACTGGAGTTACCGTTCTTGAAAATAATGTGGGGTATACAGTCAACTTTCAAAAACTGGGGTCATTTACAATTTATCATGGTAAAGATGTCTCAGTTCCAAAGGTCGGTACAAAAAGAGACACTGATGGGCAATACTACTGGACCATTCAATATGGAAATAATCCAGTCGAATTTTTGTTGGATGAAAATGGGTATCAAGTGTCAGCTGTTGGCAATGTTCCACTCATTAAGATACAAGACGGAGATTTTTATGTGTCTTATAATGGCGCAAACGGAGATTGGGAATATCTTGGAAGAGCCCAAGGCGCTAATGGAGACGAAATTTTCCAAAATGTTGAAGTTGCCGGGGATTATGTGATTTTTGAGATGTCAAATGGTCAAACATTTAAAATTCCGACTAGTAAACTAGTACAAAGTCTCAATTTGACATCTCTTACTATAAGTCAAAGTCTGGAGTCTTTGTCTTCATTGGTTGAACATCTTGGGCAATCATCACATTATGTTATCTCAGTTGAAGATTTGGTGATAAATGGCGAAGTTTCTGGTTCTATTGTAACGATGTCTGATGGAACTAGCTTTACAGTTAAAGATTGGATTGACCAGGATGGACCTTGTATCTCTGCTGAAAAAGGACCTCAAGATTCAGTCTATTATTGGGCCATTGTACAAACCGGCCAGGATTTGCAGTGGATATTTGATGAAGATGGCAATAGAGTTGCAGCTACAAGCACTCACTTGGAAATTCCAACTGTTACAGCAGTGAGGGATACAATTGATAATGTATATTATTGGGGAGTTGTAGCCCAAGGAGACACAACCTTGATGATGGATGGCTTAGGAAACAAATTGGTTGCCAAATATATTTCAGATGATTTCAATTTGTTTAGGTCTATTAACAACAATAGTCCGGAGTATTTGGTTTTGACTTTGGCCAATGGCACGACTATAATGGTTCCAAAGCAATATGCTATAAATTTCAATACAGATTCACTTTTTCTTGATGCAGCTGTTGATACATCTGTCAACTATATAATCTATGGAATTGATAATGCTGCTAAATATAATTTGATTACTCAAGGAGATTTGACGGCATCTTTAGCTCCAAATTATTCTATAATTGGAGAAGGAAAAATCAATATTTCCACGGGTGAAGGATTTGATGGAAATGGGAAAGTCTTGTTGATGGTTTATGCCGGTCATGATTCATCAAAAATTATGATGAAAACTATTAACGTAGCATGGAAGGAGGATTAAAAATGAAAAATATTCAAGGCTGTTTTTTATTAGGATTACTTGCTTTCTTTTGCACTTCTTGTTTTAACGAAGTTGAAGGTCAATTGGCTGCTTTGGAAAGAAGAGTAGCGTTTGTGGAGCAAAAAGTCGCAACTATGACCGAGAATATCCAATCATTACAGGTGTTGGCTGAAAAATATCAATCATACATATATGTTGATAGCTTCCGAGCTATTTATAGTGGAAAAGACATTACCGGATATAGACTCTATTTCAGCGATGGACAAGAGATTGTTCTAAATAATAGTATCACAGAAGAAGATCCGATTATTGGTTTGAAGTTTGGGACAGATGGCTTTTATTATTGGACTATTACTATAGATGGAGTAACGGACTATGTATATGATGATTATGGTCAAAAAGTTGCAGCTTCAGTGCTTCAACCAATAGTAAAAATTGAAAATAACAATTGGAAAATATCTTTTGATGGGGGGGGAATTTGGAAGACTTATGGCTCTGCTATGGCTCAAGATGGAAAGTCTTTTGTAGAAAGTGTTGTGGAAGAGGATGGGTATCTTAATATTTATTTACTTTCAGGTGAGGTGCTGACTTTCCCAACCTATGATCTATATGAGGATTATTTAGATCAAATATATAAGCTTGGAAATGATCTTGATGCTCTTATTCAAATTTATGACGCTAAAAAGAACAATTTATTTGTAAGAACAGTTGTCCCAATTGTTGAAAATACTGATACAGTTGGGTATGAAATGGTGTTTAATAATTCTACCAGTATTTCT
>JAAZCF010000137.1 GCA_012513425.1 Bacteroidales bacterium | reverse complement strand
TGCGGGGATTGGGTATGATTTCCAATGGGCTCCTTGCGTTATCATTATCAAAGTGCTAGGAGTGGGTCGGGAAGTTGGCAATTTTGAGGTGAAACAAGCTGGACTCCCGACGGTAATGCCACCAAAGCGCGGGGAGTGGGTATTGATTTCAAGTGACTCCCAACGGTAATGCCATCAAAAAAGCGGGGAGTGGGTATGTAACAATTGTTCGATAACTCTTCCTCGCGTCTCACGCTTCGCAAAATAAAAGGGCGTGGCACGAATGCCACACCCTTTAGTGTTTTTTCATAGGTTAAAACCCGTAAGCTTATTCTATTGGAAAAGAATTTGGGCCAATTGATATAGACTACGTCTCCAAGTAAGGAACTCGTGAGCTGTGCCTTCTGAAACAAAAGAAACAGCGTTGAAGCCTGCGGCTTTCAAGTCAACAGCAGCTTTAGTAACACCTTCTGGATTCTCTTTGCTACCACAGCTCATGAAGATAAGCTTAGGTTGAGCAGAAGCAGGAAGCTCAGCTGCGTTGTATGTACCGCCACTGAGAAGACCATAACGTGAGAATACTTCTGGACGAGCAAGAGTAATAGTGTGAGTTTCCATACCACCCATTGACAAACCTGCCATTGCGCGGTTCTCTTTGTTAGCCAATGTGTTGAAGTGAGCGTCAACATAAGGAACAAGTTCGTCAACAAGAACTGTCTCGAAGCCGTTGTTCATCATCATGCCCATGCCACCACCAGCTGGGCGTTGGCCACCTGCTGGAGCGCCTGCTGGAGCACCTGCTGGACGTTGTCCACCTGCTGGAGCGCCTGCTGGACGTTGTCCGCCTGCTGGAGCGCCTGCTGGAGCAGCTGGACGAGCACCTGGACGGAAACCTTCATTGGTCATACCGTAAGTCATAACGATGATGAATGGTTGAATCTTACCTTCAGCGATAAGGTTATCCATGATGAGGTTAGCGTGTCCTTGAGTAGACCAAGCTGTCTCATCTTCACCCCAACCATGTTGTAGATAAAGAACAGGATATTTTTTGTCTTTGTTGGCACCTTCACCATAGAAAGGAGGAGTGTAAACGAAGGCACGACGGCAAGTCTTTGTACTCTCAGAGTAGAAAAGAATCTGTTGAACATTGCCGTGAGGCACGTTTTTCATTGCATAGAAGTCAGCGTCATGAGCAGGAATCTCAATACCGCTTTCCCAACGAGTAGAACCATAGAAGTTACCGGTACCTGGGTCATTGAATACGCCACCATCGATTGTGAGGTGATAGTAGTGGAAACCTTCGTCCATAGGACCTGTGGTAGTTCCCCACCATAAGCCATCTTCGCCTTTTTCAAGTTTAGTGCCGCCTTGGCCACCAAGACCCAGACTGACTACTACAGACTGAGCATCAGGTGCTGTAACGCGGAAGCGTGCATAACTTTGAGAATTGACCATAGGATATTCCTGGCCTGGTTGGTTCTTTGATGAAGGGACAAAGTCCTCTTTCACTTGAGCCGAAGCTAATTGCGAGCATAATACTGCTGCAATGGCAAAAATCATCAATGATAATTTTTTCATAAATTGTAGGTTGAAAATTAAGTGTTATATTATTTCAAGTGCTAATTTATAATAAATAGCTTGCAAATAAAATTAATTAACATCTTTTTCTTGCAGACCATTGCACAAAGCTTGGGCAAAATCAAGAACTTCCACAGGTGAATACATAGAGAATGTCTTTTGACAGAGAGGGCAGGCAGTGACTATATAATCAGGATTGGAATAGAGCATATTTGAAATGGATGCTTCAACTATTGGCTTTCTGTCCTCATGATTGAGCGTGAGACTGCCGATAGAGCCGCCGCAGCACACACTCATGGCGCGTTCTTTTTCTGCATGGGCCAATCCGCCGACGAAAGACAATGCTTCGCGAGGCTCATCATAGATGCCACAGCCGCGCCCTAAGTCGCAAGGGTCGTGATAAGCATATCTGACATTGCCTTTTGTGATAGGCAATTTACCTTTCTTGATGAGTTCGTTGAAATATTCCGTGTAATGCATGACTCTGATTCCTGAAAGCTTGTATTCATTTTTGAACACTCTGTAGCAGATGGCGCAACTGACCAGCAAAATCGAAGCACCGCTGGCTTTAATGATTTCGGTGTTCTTGGCTATCATGGCTTGAGCTTCAGCTTTTTTTCCGGCCAGGATTAACGGACGACCACAGCAGATGCCGCCACCTTCGTCCATTTGAGTGTAATCTACCTTGGCTATAGAAAGTAATTTTTTGATAGAACGTCCAATCACAGGGGTGAGGGAGCTCATGCAGCCGGCGTAGTACAGCACTTTGGCTTGCTTAATGTCAGGATTATATGAGGCCAGATAATTGTGCTTGAGCTGGATGTTATATCTGGCTCGCTCTCTGATATTCATGCGAATGTCGTAGGACTGAAGGCCTATTTGACACACTTCCTGGCATTTGCCACACATCAAGCATTTGTTGGACATTGCATTCATTCTGCGGGCATTGTTGCGCTTGAGCTGCCTTACCAAATAGACAGTAGTGTCCTTGCAATTCTGCTTGTTGGCTGACATAGGGCAAGCGTCAATGCAGACTCCGCAACTTGGACAAGTGTAGATTTGCGCCAAAGCAAAGCCTTTGCGGGGGTGATACACTTTTAGCCCTGCTCTTTTCATTGGGATGAGTAAAATTTCTGCAGGAATGTGCATATATCTGCTGAATGGCAAAGCGAACATAAAGGTTCCCAAAGCTATAGAGTAGAGCCACCAAGCGATATTAAAGTTCTCCGGATTGCTCATGAAATTTTTGAGCAGCATATTGATAGGAATGGTCATAAAGCTGCCTCCGGCAACTCCGGCGGTGAAGCCTTCTGCAATCCATCTCAAAGGGAAGATGGCCCATAAAGAATATAAGCCTATGTGGTCGGTAATTGACAGCCTGGTGGTGCGGCGCATGCCGAAAAATCGGCGCCAGATACGTTTGATCATGGCAAGCAAAATGCCGCTGAGGACTATCAGAAGAAAGAAGTCCATGAGGAAGAATAATAAAGAACCTTTGAGCTCTTGATTATCTACCTCCATGAAATATCTAAAGAAAATAGGGTAGTAGAAAAGACCTGCCTTGCCTGGGACATACATAAAGGTCTCAATATGACCAATGACAATGAGCATGAACCATCCGAAAGCGATGGATGAGTGCATGTATCCCAAATTTGGATTCCTTTTCCATAATTTGACATGGATGAGACAATCCAAGAACATGTCTCTTATGTTCTTCAGTGCATTGGACGGAAGGAGCAGGCTTTTGAAAAATTTCTTTCTGTCTTCAGCCGAGAGTTGAGCGAGGATTCGTACGAGGTAAAATAAGCAATAGGCCAGCACGAACACCATTCCGCACAAAAAAGGCAGCACAAATGGATCAAACCCGACTAAAAATCTTTCTCTCATTGCTCTATGCCGTATATTTTACAAATACTCAGGATAAGGTGACGGGTATTGATGCCTCTTGGACAAACCAACATACATTTTCCGCAGAGCATGCAGTTTTGCAACATTGGCAGATATTTGTCTTGGCAATCTCTCTGGAGGCTAAGCAGAATTTGACGTAGGCTCATGTCGGCAAACACTCCGGCAGAGCAAGAAGCTGTGCAACAACCGCAGCCAATGCATTTGGTAGCATCAGGCTCCAATTTGGCTAATGCTTTAAACTTGGAATTTTCCAAGTTCTCAATTTTCATAGTTGAGCTTTTGCTTAAAGAATACCCGAAATCCATGATTTATTTAAGTAATTATGTATTTGGACTGCAGCTGCTCTAGCTTCACTTAATGTCTCAGGAATAGTCTTTGGACCGGTGCATGCTCCGGCCATGAACAAGCCATTATTTTCGGCCATGCAAGGCTCAAGAATTGTGTCTTTTGGTTTATAGAAGCCATCTTCACCAAGCTCGATGTTCAACTGCTGTGCGAGAGATGCGCTGCTGTTTTCAGGCACAATGCCTGTCATTAGCACCAGAAGATCTATTTTCAGACGAAGAGGCTTGCAGAGAAGGGTGTCCTCAGCCTTCACAATAAGGCTGCCATCAATATCTTCAGACACTTCAGACACACGGCCTCTGATATAGCGGATGCCATATTTTTTCTGAGCAGTGAGATACATGTCTTCATAGTTACGGCCAAAGAGACGAAGGTCCATATAGAAGCTGTAGATGGTGGCGTCAGGAAACAACTCTTTCATCTCGCAGGCTTGCTTGACAGCAGTGGCGCAGCAGACTTTTGAGCATTGGCGGTTGCCGACTTTTTCATCGCGCGATCCCACGCAGTGCACAAATCCTATTGTCTTTGGCTTTTTGATGACATTATCTTTTCCTTTAGCAAAATATTGCTCCAAGTCGGCATTGGTGATGACTTTGTCATAAATACCATAGCCATATTCTTCTTTTTTCTCTGCAGGAAAGAGTTTGAAACCATTGGTCAAAAGCAAAGCCGGTGAGTTATATGATACGCCTGTGGAAAGAGTCACTGTGTAGCCCTTTCTGGACTTTTCTATTGTTTCGATGTCAACACTGGTGTGCCATTCTATGCCTTTGAGCCCGGAGGTAAGCTCTTTGAGCACCTGTTTGGCTTGGACTCCTTCAGGGAAAAGTCTATCCCATTTGCGAAGATGACCTCCTAACTCTTGTTTTTTTTCTAAAATGATAGGGGCATAGCCCAAATCTCTGAGGGTTTTAGCAGCCTCCAAACCGCAGGGGCCTCCTCCAATTATAATGATATTTTCAGCCATTTAGCAACATTTTATACTCATAGGAAATTCTGGTGTACAGATTAGTTTGCCTCCTGTGCCAAGATATTTTTCACTTGCATTATACTCAATGCCAATTTTGTCCAAAAGAGGCTCAACAGCCACCTGGTGTGTTTGCAATCCCAGGTCCCAAGGGTTGTAGCCAAGAGTAAGTCCTGCTACTTCTTCGTAAGTGAAGACAGGAATGCCGTAGCCATTCTGACCATAAGTTTTCCTCGTCTGCTCTGCAATGACATATTGCCAACGATCCATGAAGTAATGGCAACCGGGGCAGTTGGTAATAATCATATCAGGATGGTAAGGCTCCATTGATTCAAATTTTTTGTAAGAATTGGAAAGAGAATAACCTCTGTTGGCCTTGACATGATATTGACGGAAGCCATAGCCGCAGCAATGGCGTCTCTCAGGATAGTCAATGATATTGCCGCCCCAACTTTCTGCCATGCCAGCCAATACATAAGGATATTCAGCTCCACCGACTCCTTTGGATGGAAACATCTTAGCATAATGGCAACCAATGTGCTCAACAACCTTTAGAGGTTCGCCAGTCTCTTTGTTGACAAGGCGATATTTGGCTTTGGCTGATATATCGTTTCTGAATTTGTAGAATAGGTCACTGGTATGAGCCAGATATTTCGGCACTTTAAATTCCATACGACACGATTTCCAAAGGTTCTCACGAATCTTCGCCTCAACCTCAGGCATTTCATGCCAAGTCTCAAGAGTCTCTGAGTAGAGACCAAAGGAAGTGACGCAACTGCAGGTATAGTTTTCATATCCGGCTTCCGTCATCAAAGCAAACTGTCTGGCAATGATTGTCATTTGTGTCTCTTGAGGAATGCATTCCAGGTGATAAGCGATGCCTCCGCATGTAGTGTGTCGAGGAGTCTCATAAATATCTTTTCCAAGCTCTTCTCTGAGTATTTTTAGAAAAGTTACTTCAGCGGCTGGAAAAAAGTTTTGACGGATGCAACTTCTGACATAGAACCAGTGATCATCCGGAATTTCTTTTTGGTAGTCTGACCAAATCTTTACTTTACCTTCTTTAATCATAATGTCTACTCGTTTGTATGGCCGTGGCCGGGGTCATTAAATGCTTTTTTAACATATTCTTCTATAGAAAGGCCCATCTCTTGTGCTTTTTTTGCAGACGCATCTTCTACTAGTTTCATTCTGGCAGTAGCTCCTGTAACATCGAAAATGGCTTTCAGATCATCGAGAGACTCTTTCGGTATTTTGCGAAGTACGCCAGGACCTTCTCCATCCAGATTGCTGCCTAACCTTTTGTGGACATCTTCCAGATTATCGCTAATCCATTTGCCTACTGTGCCACTCTCTGGATGGTCTTCATAGGCAAAAGTGCGAGGATAGACGCAATAGCCGTAATCGAGAATGTTGCTACAAAATGTGCGTTGAAGCGGCAGTTGTTGACGGCCTTTTTCACTCTCTACGAAATATCCCATATCGATGCTGAGAGAGCGAAGCGCCATTATAATCATTCCTGGTGCATTTTTGCGTGGGCAACGAGTCATGCAGGACATGCATTCTCCGCAATACCATATATTATCGCTTTTCAGAAGAGCTTCTATCTGCTCATCATCGTGACTCTGCACAATGTTGACAATAGTCTTCGGATTATATTTATAAAACTCTGCAGCGGGGCAAATAGCCACACAAACGCCGCAATTGATGCAGGCCTTTAGCCATTCTTTTATGCGTATGTCTTTTACAAGACGATCATAGAGCTTTCCCATGGTTTGATTTTAGTATTAAGCAAATTTGTAAATAAAATGTTCAAACCTTGGTAAATTATAAAAAATGCTGGTAACAATTTCGAATTATTACGTAAGGATTCCCCTAAAAATGCTATTTAATGGGGTGATCTTCATGGAATAACGCAAGTCTTTTAGCCAACTCGGCTATCTCGTCGCGAGTGATGAGAGATGTGCAGGCTCTGATGCCTTCACGTGTACTTCCGCATGTATATAGAGATATTGCAGAGATTCCATAGAGCAACATTTCTTCCACAAGGTCACTGCCGGTAAAGCCCGGATAACCATAGGTAAAATAAAAACCATCAGCAATGTCTTTATCCAAATCTTTGTCGTAGGTTATCACAAAACCATTAGCAAGAAAGGCCTCTTTCATGATGCGGGCTTTGCGACCATACTCAATGACATCATCGCGGTAGTTGTATGTGCCGTCATTTACTGCTTTGAACATGGCTGCCAAGGCATATTGGGCAGAATGAGATGTTCCGGATGACAGAGGGTGAAGGGCTCCGTAAACAATAGCGTTACGGAATGTGTCGGAATTGAAGTGGGTGAGCAAGTCAGGGAAGTGACGCTTCGCCAACTTGTCGGAAATCGCTAGAATAGCTACACGCTCTCCGGCATAGCTGAAAGCTTTGGCACTTGAAATAAGTAAGGCGTAATTGTCAGTGTATTTTCCAACACTTGGTTGATATGGAGCTTCTCCGGGATGACTATAATCTTTTCTGAAGTCCATGCCGAAGTAGGCCAAATCTTCCAATACTATTACATCATATTTTGTGGCCAACTCGCCGATGATTTTCAACTCTTCATTTGTGAGACATACCCATGATGGATTATTTGGGTTTGAATAGAGCATGCTGTGAATTCTGCCCGTAGCAAAAATACTCTCAAGTTTGTCGCGAAGCTTTTCTCCTCTGAAATCATATATATCAAAAGACTCAACGTTGATGCCCAGCACTTTGTTTTGATATTTGTGAACAGGGAAGCAAGGGTCAATGAACAGAATGGTGTCCTTTGCATTGCTAACTCTACTACAAATCAAAAATGAAGAAAAAGCACCTTGCATAGAGCCGACTGTTGGCAGACAGTTTTCGCCGTCAACATCCAAGTCTAAAAAGTTCTTTATGAAGTAGGAAGCTTCTTTTTTTAACTGTGGTATACCATCGATCTGAGGGTAGGAT
>JAAZCF010000136.1 GCA_012513425.1 Bacteroidales bacterium | reverse complement strand
CGCGAAGAAGCTGGTAAAGGTGAAGGTTGGAAAGACAAATACATGCTCTTCCCTTATCCAACTGCTCAATTGTCTGCTAATCCTAACTTGGTACAAAATCTAGGTTGGTAATATCTATATATAATAATTGAAAGAGGCGACCAACGCAAATAGGTCGCCCTTTTTTATCACATCACACATAATAATTTCCAATATTATGAAAAAACTTTTTGTGGCAATAGTTTTATTTGCAAGTATCCTGACAGTGAATGCACAAATTGTTGGGAAAGATGCCCGCTATTGTAACCCTCTCCCGATGCCAATCGGGCCAGGCGGAAATGCTGGTGGCGATGTCTCTGTTACGCAATTTGAGGGAACTTATTATATGTTCTGCTCAGGTGGAGGTGCATGGTATTCCAATGATTTGGTAGATTGGACATTCCAAGCTGTTGAACACGTGCCAGGTGCTCCTGATGTTGCTCACTACAATGGCAAATTCTATATGACAGGAAATGACAGCCCTGTATATGTTGCAAATAATCCATTAGGACCTTATACTCTTTTAAGTGATTGGAAGAATGTTCCCTCTGAAGAAGAAGGATGGAAAGGTTCGTTTGATACTCACATATTTGTTGATGATGACAACCAGCCATATTTGTTTTGGCCGGGGCATGGAGCAACTGGTATCTATGCAAGCAAACTAGACCCAAACGACTTAAGTAAATTTGTAGGTCCGGTACAACATCTTATCACTTTCAATTCTGCTCATCAATGGGAAAGATATGGTGAGGCCAACGAATATCAATCTGTGGCTTGGATTGAAGGCCCATGGGTTTATAAATGTGGCGACACTTATTATCTTCAATATTCAGCATCCGGAACACAATGGAAATCATATGCTGCCGGATATTATACCTCTAAAAATATATTAGGCCCTTATGAATATGCCGGCAACAATCCCCTTATTAAAAGAACTGACGGGCTTGTTACAGGAACAGGCCATGGCTCAATGATAACAGGACCTGATGGTGGAATCTGGCAGTTCTATACAGTTGTTTTCTCAAACCCTCCAGGAGGCCGTCGTATAGGCATGGACAGAGTATATTTGGACAAGAATGGCTTGCTTACATGCAAAATTACTGATACTCCACAGTGGGGACCACTTGTTACACCAGATCCAAAACAAGCCGATAGAGGTGACAGCGGTTCACTCCCTCTCACTATTAATAAATTTGACCCGAACAATGCTCAGTCAAAAATATCCTCACAACAATCAGGTTTCTATGCTGCTTATGGCGTTGATAATTTGAGTGGTACTACTTGGATGCCGGATCCAGCAGATAAGAATCCATATCTTTTGATAGATCTTTCACCAGCCACCAGTTATGATGCTGCAGAAAGTTTTATGGTAGATGGTTTGCGCATTTTGTTCGGTGCCCCTTCCGCAGGATATCCAAGAACTCCAAGAGGTGCTCAATTTGTTCCATATATCTACAAGTATAAACTTGAAGGCTCTATGGATGGTGAAAAATGGGAAGTAATTCT
>JAAZCF010000135.1 GCA_012513425.1 Bacteroidales bacterium | reverse complement strand
GGCTAAATCACAGTCACGAAGAGCCGACATTGCGCAAGAAGCATCTCCAACCCCCGGAAGGACTATTTTTTCTGCCTGTAGAAGCAACTTTTTGTTTGAGGTAAGCACAGGGTCAGCAACTCCTGCCCTCTGCAGAGCATTTACAACAGAGCGAATATTTCCGACGCCATAATTAACTATTGCTATCATAACACTCCTTTGCTGCTTGGCAGGTCATAATTAAATGGAATCTGAGCAACTGCAGCCCTGAGGCTTCTGGCAAATGCCTTAAAGATGCCTTCAGCCAAATGATGATTATTTTCTCCTTTAGCTTGAATGTGTAAATTACACTGCAAAGCAGAAGCAAGAGAAGCAAAAAAATGGCGGAACATTTCTGTAGGAGTATCTCCAACAAATTCGCGGGTAAAGCAAACATCCCAAGCGAAGTCAATTCTTCCACCCAAATCCATCAAAACTATAGCGTCAACTTCGTCCATAGGCAAAGCAAAACCATAACGACCTATACCAGCTTTATTGCCCAAAGCTTGTCTAATAGCAGTTCCCAAAGCAATTGCCACGTCTTCAATAGTGTGATGTTCATCTACTTGAAGATCACCTGTAGCTTTGATCTGCAACGATATTCCTCCGTGGTGAGCAATTTGGTCAAGCATATGGTCAAAAAAGTGCAAGCCTGTGGAAACAGAGCTGTCCATGCGTCCATCCAAATCAACAGTAATTTTTATTTGAGTTTCAGAAGTATTTCTTTCAATAGTGGCTCTGCGACAATTTCTTCTAAGATATTCTGCGATTTCCATCCATGAACGAGCCACAAATGTGTCATCTGTTATAGATAGTTTACCTTCAATATCAAGCAAAATAGCTTTAGCACCCAAATTTGCAGCCAACTGGACATCTGTTAATCTGTCTCCGATTACATAGCTGTTAGCTAAATCATAAGCTCCAGACAAATACTTAGTAAACATTCCGGTGTTTGGTTTTCTATTTTTGGAATTATCCTCAAGAAATGAATCATCTATCAATTCATTGTCAAAAGCGAAACCTTCACTTTTAAGAACTCTTTTCATAAGATTGTGAGGGCCAATAAAACTTTCATATGGGAAAGCCTTAGTTCCCAAGCCATCTTGATTGGAGGCCAACACTAATTCATAATCCAACCCTGCCAAACTTTTCAAAGCAGAAATAGCTCCTTCAACAAAATCCATTTTGTCAAAACTATCCACTTGCTCACTAGGCATTGGCTCAATAAGAATAGTGCCATCCCTGTCAATAAACAGAACCTTTTTTTTGTTATTTGTCATAGTCTTCAATTATCCTTAATAGTTTTTGGTTTTCGGAAGGTGTACCGATAGTAATACGAAGACATCCTTCACAACCTTTGGTTGTAGAGCGATCTCTTACAATTAGTTCTTGTTTCACCAAAATTTCATATAACTCGCGAGCATTTTTCACTTTTACAAGTATAAAATTAGCATCACTTGGATATACTTTTTCTATGCAATTGAATTTTTGTAACTTGACAGCAATTTCTTCTCTTTGCTGCTTTATGGTGGCAATCTGATCTGTAACATCAGTGTCAAGTATTCTAAATGCCAAAGAAATGGTGTCAGATCCAATGTTATATGGATATTTAACTTGTTTGAACAGGTAAATTATATATGTGTTCGAAATAGCAAGACCAATTCGAAGTCCGGCCATTGCATAAGCTTTTGATAAGGTCTGAAGTATTATCAGATTGTCATATTTAGATATAAGTCCTTTAAGGCTTTTTGTGTCTGAAAAATCAATATAAGCCTCGTCAACGACAACTATTCCAGAAAAATGCTCTATAATGTAAATCAAATCGCTTTGAGGAAAAGCATTTGCTGTAGGATTGTTTGGCGAACATAAAAACATCAACTTGG
>JAAZCF010000134.1 GCA_012513425.1 Bacteroidales bacterium | reverse complement strand
TCAAGTTGATTCTGTTGGGGACTTTTTTTCCAAAATTTTCTCAAATGTTCAAGAGACTGTAATTGTTGGTTTCAGATCTTTGTTATTTCCATCTACGAGTTATTTTTTTCGGAATATTAGTAAACAATGGTTTGAAACGAATTTTATGACCATTATTTTAGGCATTCTCATTTTGGCCGTAGTTGTTTATGGCCTGTTTCAATTCAAGCAGTTAAAATGGTTTTTGTTGGCTTTCTTGGTTGGTAATATCGGGCTGTTCGCTTTGTGGCATGGCGGAAATGATATTAGATATGTGATTCCGATTACGCCTTTTATTTACCTGTTTTTCTTTATAGGATTGGGATCCTTGATGGTTCTTCTCTGGAAGAAAATTACGAAGAAAACGTTAAGTAACAATGTTGTTTCTTACGCCATTTTGCTGTTGATTATATGGAGAGTTCCTTCCATAAACGATGCCGACAGAGCGTATAAAGCACCTTATCATGTTAACCAACAAAGTTATATTGATGCGGCGGTTCTTTTGAATGAGCGTATGCCGCAAGGAATTGTTGTTGCTTGTAGAAAGCCTGAGATATTTACTTATTTTGCTCCGAACCTTGTTGCTGTCAGATATCCCTTTACCACAGACACTAAAGAGTTTCTACGTTACTTGATAGAGAATAACGTGCTAATAATTGTTCTTGATTCTCTCGAATATTCATCTAGCCCTTTATACCTATTTCCATTTATTCAAGAAACAATAGGAACCCTAACCTTTCCAGTATATGAAGATGGTTCAAATGGCACAACTTCACTATTGTATTACGGCAGAGATATTGGATTAAGCTTAAGAATTAAAAAAGCTTTGGAGTAGGACTAAAACAATTTGCGTTTGATAAGGAGTCTGAGTAGGTTGAGGGCATTGGCAGCGAAGCGTTGGACGTTGACGCTGCGGGATGACATTGAGAAAATTTGCTTTGAAATAACCTCAATCTCTCCTGTAACTCTGTCGCGATGAGCGGCTGCTATCCAGCAAGTTCCAACTGGCTTTTCTTTGCTGCCTCCACCAGGACCTGCAATGCCTGTGGTAGCAATGGCATAGTCGCTGTCCATAGTAAGAGTGGTAGCTTTGGCCATGGCTTCGGCACATTGCTGACTGACAGCTCCGTGTTTTTTAATAATATCTGCATCTACTCCCAGCACATTGATTTTAACTTCGTTGGCGTATGCTGTTATTGAACCTTTATAGTATGCAGAGCAGCCCGCAACTGAGGTAATAAGCTCAGATAATCTGCCGCCTGTGCAAGATTCGGCTACAGCAAGGGTCTCTTGATAGCTAGCCTGAGGTGGACCTTGGAGTAAATGAGGGAGAATCGATTGCAGCGAATCAGCGTCACTTCCATAAATACTGTCTCCAAGAATGTCTTTGAGTTTGGAAATTTGTTCGTCAATACTCTCTATGCGGCCTGGCAGTTCGGAGTCAAAACATGAAAGTCTGAGTCTAACGCCAAGGGTAGCATTGGGCAGATAAGCCAAGTGTAACCACTTAGGAAGGGCATCTTCCCAAGCTTCTATTTGCTTTGCCAACACAGACTCTGCGATACCGAAAGTTAGTATGGTTCTGTGACATATCCTCTCTAATGTAAAGTTTTGCTTAATGCTTTCGACTACTGCATCCAATAGCCTTTCAGCTTCGTATGGAACGCCCGGAAGTGAATATAGAACGGCCTTATGGCCAAACTTGTCTTCGCTGAAATTGAACACCATGCAAGGGGCAGTGCCGAGTTCGTTGGGGATTACTTTGCAGCTGTCTGGTACGGAAGCTTGATCCAAATTAACATCCAGCAATTCGATCTTTCTGGCTGATAATATTCTCTTTACTATCGCTAGTTGCTGAGGAGATTGATAGTAACCAGTGGCTCCGCTAAGAGCGGCCAAAGCATCTTTTGTGATGTCGTCTTTAGTTGGACCAAGACCTCCGGTGACAATGACTATATCGGTTTCTTTGAGGCAATTAGATAAGTTGTTAATAATTTCGTTTCTATCATCTCCAATAGAAAACATATAGCGCACTTTTACTCCTATGGAGTTTAATGCTTTGCTAATATATGAAGAGTTTGTGTCAACGATTTGACCTATGAGAATTTCATCTCCAATAGTGCAGATAGATGCGGTAATCATAGTATTCTTCTGGCTGCGTATTCTTTTGCTATATATTTGTTGATTTGTTTGATGAATGCAGGCCCATTATAGATAAAGCCAGTGTAAATTTCTATTAAAGAGGCTCCTGCATCAAGCATCTTAAGCGCTTGTTGCGGTGTCATAATGCCGCCACAAGCTATGATAGGAAGTATTCCTTGAGTTTTTTCGTGTATATGTTTTACGAATTCCAGAGATCTGTCAAACAGAGGGGCTCCGCTGAGTCCGCCATTTCCCATAGCATCAACAGTTTTTGAGGCAGTCTGAAGATTGTCTCTCCTACGAGTAGTATTAGTTGCAACAATGCCCTCTATTCCGCTCTGTAATAAGACATTTATAATTTCATCAAGTTGTTCAAAAGGGATATCAGGGGAGACTTTTAGAAGCACCGGGCGATGGTCATC
>JAAZCF010000133.1 GCA_012513425.1 Bacteroidales bacterium | reverse complement strand
GAGTTGCACTATCAGCTTTGATTAAGCCATTAAGATAGCCCATACAATGATGGGCTACTGAGTAACTTAAACCGTCAAGAACAACAAGTATGACTTTTTCAGACATCATCAATCCCTAATTACTGCTGGTGGATTAAAACTTGTTGTTGCCACATTTTTGGCAAAGTACGTGATGATTTTTCCCAACCATCCGCATCTTTGATTGGATGAACATTTTTATATTGTTCTTCGGGTAGTAATTTGGCTTTAATTGAATCAGGCAATGTTAGATATTGTGCACGAATAGGGCGAGCGTAGCCTTCCGCAAGATTTAACTGTCCTTTATCACTAAAGATATATTCGCGAGCTAATTTAGCAGCATTTGGGTTTTTGGCATATTTGTTGATAATCGTGGTATAACCTGAAATAACTGAGCCATCTGATGGGATAACAACGGTGAATCGATCACGGTTGATCTGATCGCGATAATTCAGCGCATTAAAATCCCACAAAATGCCGACTTCAACTTCACCTTTTTCAATGTTTGCTACTGTAGGATCGTTGACTGATAAGCGTTTCTGCTTAGCTAGTTCGGCAAAAAATTCAATGGCAGGCGTGAGGTTGTTTTCATTACCGCCGCGAGCGAAAGCGGCAGCAAGCACTGCATTATTGGCTTGTGCTGCTATTCCTACATCCCCGACGGTAACTTTGTATTTACCTTTTAGTAAGTCATCCCAGGTCTTTGGCGCATCTTTGACTAATTCATTATTAATCATAAATGCGATTGAACCTGTGTAAGCTAGAGCCCAATGTCCTTCTTTATCTTTTGCCCAGTTAGGAATCTGTTCCCAAGTTGTCGGCTTATAAGGTTGAGTTACTCCTTTTTGCACAGCGACTGGCCCAAAAGAAGCACCTACATCACCAATGTCCGCTGTTGCATTTTTTTTCTCGGCTGCAAATTTGGCAATTTCTTGTGCTGAGCTCATATCTGTATCTTGGTGTTTTAATCCATATTGGCTTTCTAAATCTTGCCAAGTTCCTTTCCAGTTCGCCCATGAATCAGGCATTCCTACACTGTAGACCTGTCCTTCTTTTTTAGCGGCATCAATTAATTTAGTTAAGTTAGCATCTGCTGCTAATGTAAGACTTGATGTTGTTAGAGATATTAAAACTGCAGGAACGATAACTTTCATCTTTTCTCTCACTATTGAGGAGCCGTATTGGTTAATTAGCATGCTAAGTTGATAAGATGGCAATCAGTTGAAGCATTTATGACGCTTTTTGTACAATTCATACTTCTCGCTGTATTATTTTGTCGATGAAAATGCATAAAAACTGTCAAATTAATCATTGAAATATGAAGAATGAAATTTTTGCATTATGGTGTATAAAAAAGGGTATCTTTGTTAGAAAGGTAATTGTTTTATGCAGATAAAAGATGTGAGAAATGACTAAATTAACATTAGCAGGTACAGAAAGTGGCTGGTGGTTTGTCTGTTTTGCTGGTCGATTGTGGCTGCCAAGAGGGGATGTTCCGAGAGGAACTGCCAAAGAATTGTCACTTGAAGGTAAAATAGCAACACCGATAGGCGAATGGCAAGGCGAGATTGTTTGGCTTATTACTGAAAAAATGCCATCAGATATGGCCTCTCCTCGTTTAGTTGCAGCGCAGGATGAAGGGTTATTTCGACTTGCAGGCAGAGCAGTACAACTGGCTGAATTTTATCGCTCACACCG
>JAAZCF010000132.1 GCA_012513425.1 Bacteroidales bacterium | reverse complement strand
GCGGCATACGCTATTACAACGTGCCTACTACTCTTCTCGCTCAGATTGATGCTTCAGTTGGAGGCAAGACAGCAGTGGATTTCGAGGGCATCAAGAATATGGCAGGCGTCTTCTACCAACCTTGCAAGGTTGTCATCGATTTCTTTTCTTGCGTCTTCCAACATATTAATTAAAAAAACCTCCCCGCACGCGCTGCAAGGGAGGTTAAATATTTGATTTAGTTATTTTCAATCAATATCAACGCACGCAGCGCTCTGTTTTCTGAGCCTGGCAATAATAGCAGTAATAAAAGTATGTAAGTGTGCGTTTCATATATATTTAGATGCAAATATATTCATTATATTATTGCACGCAAATATAAATCACACAAATTACTTTATTATGCCTTACAGATAGGCATTAAGGGCAGTCTTGCCGCCCATTGTCTGATTTATTTATGATCAATATTCCATGAATCTTGAGTATCAAGGTGTTCTGTTTGCAGCAAACGCAGGTTTGGGTATAGAATATATTTTTTATAATCAAACTGCAGTTTTTCTTGATTCATCAGTTTCTTATTACTTTGGTTGCAACCAATCAAAGAGCATTCGCACAGAGCAAACTCTTATGTACAGCTTGTAGGGCTGGTGTCCGCTTTAGTTTGTAATTTTCAATTTTTTACAAAAAATTGATATCGGAAATAGTTTTTAAAACGGCTCTTGGAGCCGTTTTCCTTTTTGTTCCCCGAGGCTATTTTTGAAAGAAAAAATGCTTTGTAAAACAAATTGTGCTACTTGTATAGGCCTGAAAGTTGTGGAAGTAACAGTGGAAGCCGACATCTCAAGAGGAATAGGAATCCAATTGGTAGGACTGCCAGATAATGCAGTAAGGGAGAGCCTCACCAGAGTTTTGACAGCAATCAAAAGTTATGGATATTCTATTCCAGGTAAAAGAATAATTGTAAATATGGCTCCGGCAGACATCAAAAAGCAAGGTTCATCATTTGATTTGGCCATTGCTATTGCGCTTATTTGTGCAATTGGCGAGACTGAACCACCAAGATTGTCCAATCATATTTTTATGGGTGAACTGGCCTTAGATGGTTCAATAAGAGATGTATCAGGTGCTTTGCCTGTGGCTGTATATGCCAGAGATGAAGGCTTTGAAGGATGTGTATTACCATACGAGTCGGCAAAAGAGGCTGTGGATATCGAAGGGGTTAATATATATGGCGTTAAATGCTTGGCAGATGTTTTGCGCATTGTGCAACAAGAAGATTGTCGTGATTTACTGATGCTTAGGAGTAATTTGATAGTAGAGCAGACACCGCTGCATAATATGCCTGATTTCTGTTATGTTAAAGGTCAGCAGCATGCCAAAAGAGGCTTTGAAATAGCAGCGGCAGGAGGGCACAACCTCATCCTTATAGGAAGTCCTGGCTGCGGTAAGACGCTCATGGCTAGCTGTATGCCGTCTATTCTGCCGCTTATGAGTGTAGAT
The DNA here is from genome assembly GCA_012513425.1 of Bacteroidales bacterium. Taxonomy (GTDB): domain Bacteria; phylum Bacteroidota; class Bacteroidia; order Bacteroidales; family UBA932; genus Equibacterium. The sequence continues at coordinate 2,136 of JAAZCF010000132.1, read as the reverse complement.
GAATCAATTGAAACCAGCAAGATTTATTCTGTGGCAGGCAAGTCAATTGGTAGCTATGGTTTACTGAAAGCAAGACCCTTCCGTACTCCCCACAATAGTGCCAGCAGAGTGTCTTTGCTTGGTGGAGGACCTGATGCCTTGCCGGGAGAGATTTCTCTTGCCCACAACGGAGTGCTATATCTTGACGAGATAGCTCAGTTCAGCAAAAGCACATTAGATTTACTGAGGCAGCCATTGGAAGATGGTAAGATTGTAATAAGCAGGGCACGCTACAGAATCGAATATCCTTGCTCATACATGATGGTCTCATCAATGAATCCTTGCCCCTGCGGCTATTATGGCGATCCATCAGGTCGTTGTACCTGCACTCCGACAATGGTTGATAACTATATGGCACGCATTTCCGGCCCGATGATGGATAGAATAGATATGCATATTTTTGTTGAGAGGGTGGCGGCAAAAGAGCTAACAGACGATAAACAGGCTGAAAGCAGTGAGGCTATAGCAAAAAGGGTGGCAAAAGCTCGCAAAATTCAACTGGAAAGGTATAAGGGAGAAGAAGGGGTGTTTACCAATTCGCGCATGAGTACCGAAATGTTGACCAAATATTGCTCAATAAGAAGTGCCGAAAGGTATTTTCTGCAAAAACTAATTGAGAAACTCCAACTTTCGGCACGTGCTTACAGCCGCGTATTGAAATTGGCCAGAACTATAGCCGATCTGGCGGGAGAAAAAGATATCAATCGGGCGTTTATATCAGAGGCGGTGCAATACCGCAGCTTAGACAGACATGAGAAATAGTCTACAGAGTCTTGTTGATATCTCTAACGGCTGCTATGAGTGCGTCAATGTTTTCTTTCTTGGCACCCATAGGAAGACCACCACCAGTGCTGAGTATAAGGCCATGGTGGCTGCCATTAGCAGCAATATATTTCTCAACAATTTCTTTAGTTGTGTTATAGACCATCTCTGGAGTGTCGTTGACAAGGAGCATAGGTGGAACATTGCCCATCAAAACCACTTTTTCCCCAGCCATCTCGCGAGTGGCAGCTATATCTTCCTTGTGAGTGAAGTTAAAAGCATGGACTCCCATTTCTTCAAGGTGAGGATAGCATGAGTTTGAAGTAAAGTCATTGTGGAAGAAATGGCGATACTCAGGGAAAGCATCAAAGACTTTCTGCATATAAGGTTGGCAAAGTGTTTGAAAATCTTCCGGGCTGAAATATCCGCAAACATCGTCGAGCACCATAATGGCTTTTGCTGTCTTGACAGTTTCCAGTTGGGCTTTCAGCCAATCAATCACCAATTGTGTGGTTTTGCTCAAAAGCACATCAGCTGCATCAGGATCCATCATCATGAGCATGAGCAATTGAGTGACGGTAAACATATGAGAAGCAACTGTGAAAGGTCCGCGGGCGCATACCATATAAAATTCTTCTCCTTCGGCTTGCATGATTGGCTGATATACTTGATGTTGCTTTAGCAAGAAAGGCATAATACCATCCATGCGTGGGTCTGGAGTATGAATATTGCCAAAAATCTCACGAGCTTTCTCTAGGTCCTCAGTAATAGGACGCAAGTGAGGGAGATTGTCTTCATAATAACACATAGGGCAACCAAAGCCTGAAGGCTCTGCAGTCATGCCATATTCCACCCACCAACCGGGAATAAAGATAGCCTCAGGGAAATCTTTAATGATCTTTTTATTATCATCAATAAAGACTTGTTGATTGGCATAATAATCGATAAAAGAGTGACCACAATAGCCTGGAATCCATGGGCTGTCAGCAATTAGAGCAACGGGAATCTTTGAATTACGATGGTCAAGAGTTTCTTCAATTAGTTTTATTTGATCTGAATTCATTCTTTGAGATTTTTGATTTTATTTTCAAAGATATGAATTTATTTGCGTTGTATGCTGATTATTTCATAAATTTGGCAGTTAAAAATAAATCTAATAAACAATGGCAGAACTATATAAACTACATGAAGCAATAGTTGCGGGAAAGCTCAATGATGCAGTTGCAGTAACAAATGAAGCAGTGGCAGAAGGCGTGGACCCAAACGATCTTGTGAACAATTATATGATTAAAGCTATGGAAGAAATCGGCGCCAAATTTGAGGCAGGCCAGGCTT
>JAAZCF010000131.1 GCA_012513425.1 Bacteroidales bacterium | reverse complement strand
TGATGGCATTGATACGCAAGAAGCCAATGCTAATGAAGCACAAGCTACGGCTGAAAGTAATTTGATTGATTTCATTGTAAGTATTATATATATGTTTTATCAAAAATTTATCAATATTTTTTTTTGGTTCACAAAGATATAATTTTTTGTTCATTAATTTGCGAGAAAGGTATTTCTTTAGTATATTAGTTTAGATTATTAAACAACGATATGACAATTTCATCTACAGAGGTACATCAGAAATTAAAATTTTTTTTTGGTTTTGACACTTTTAAAGGTGAACAAGAGCAAATTATCACCCATATAATAAATGGTGAAGATGCTTTTGTGCTTATGCCTACAGGAGGTGGAAAGTCTCTTTGTTACCAACTCCCGGCCTTATGCATGGAAGGCACAGCCATTGTAATATCTCCTTTGATAGCTTTGATGAAAAATCAAGTGGATGCTATTAGAGGTTTTGTTCAAAATGACGAAGGTATTGCTCATTTTCTGAATTCATCTCTTACAAAAGCCCAAATTCAGACAGTGAAAGATAATCTCTCGAAAGGCGTAACAAAGCTTTTATATGTTGCTCCTGAGTCATTAACAAAAGAAGAAACCATAGCCTTTTTAAAGAAAATTAAAATTTCACTCTATGCAATAGATGAGGCTCATTGTATTTCTGAATGGGGCCACGATTTCCGTCCTGAATACCGACGTATTCACGAAATAATCAAGCGTATTGGCGTTGCACCTATTGTGGCTCTCACAGCTACAGCTACTCCCAAAGTGCAGTCAGATATCCAAAAAAACTTGGGTATGATAGATGCAAAAGTCTTCAAATCATCATTTAACAGACCAAATCTATTTTACGAAATAAGAGATAAATCCAATCCAAAGAAAGATATAATTAAGTTCATAAAAGAGAACACAGGCAAAAGTGGTATCATTTACTGCCTTAGCAGGAAGAAAGTGGAAGAGTTGGCTGCGTTGCTAAATATGAATGGCATCAAAGCCTTGCCTTACCATGCGGGATTAGACCCTACCACCCGTTCGCATAATCAAGATGCTTTTTTGATGGAGCAAGTGGATGTGATAGTTGCGACTATTGCCTTTGGAATGGGTATTGATAAGCCTGATGTGCGATTTGTGATTCATTATGATATTCCTAAAAGTCTTGAGGGTTATTATCAGGAAACAGGTCGTGCTGGTAGAGATGGGGCTGAAGGCAAGTGCGTAGCTTTTTATAGTTATAAAGACATACAAAAGCTTGAAAAGTTCATGCAAGGGAAGCCTATCTCAGAGCAAGAAATCGGGAAGCAATTGCTGTTGGATGTTGTGTCATATGCTGAAACTAATCAATGCAGAAGAAAAATTCTTTTGAATTATTTCGGAGAAGATTATTTACAAGACAATTGTGGCTCTTGTGACAACTGTCTTTCACCAAAGGCTCAATTTGATGGAAAAGAGCAGATGCATTTGGTAATGGAGCTGATATTGTCTTTGAAAGAAAATTTCAAGGCTGAGTATTTGTCTGATATTCTTTCAGGAGTATCGAATTCGGTTATTAAATCATATAATCACCACAAGCATCCATTGTTTGCAGCTGGTTCCAATAAGGGTTCAAGATTTTGGGCTGCTGTCATTCGCCAAGGTTTGGTTTTAAACCTTTTGGACAAAGATATCGAGCGCTATGGGTTGATATCGGTAACCGATGAAGGCAAAAAGTTTTTTAATACTCCATATACTATAATGCTTACAGAAGATCGGTCTTTCGTTGAGGGTGAAGATGATGACTCAGACGATGCTGCTATTTCAGCCAAGTTTTCTCAACAAGGTGGTGGTGCTGGTGACCCCGTGTTGTTGGCAATGCTCAAAGATGTCAGAAAATCTGTTGCCAAAAAGGCAAATCTGCCAACTTGGATTGTTTGTCAAGATCAATCCCTGGAAGATATGTCAATTATGTATCCAATTACCCTGGATGAGTTAAAAAACTGCCAGGGAGTAGGTGAGGGTAAGGCCAAAAAGTTTGGTAAAGAATTTGTCTCACTCATTGAAAAATATGTCAAAGAGAATGATATCATTCGTCCAGATGATTTTGTGCTTCGTACAGCGGCAAATAAATCAGCAGTAAAAGTATTTATTATTCAAAGCATTGATAGAAAAATGCCTTTTGAAGATATTGCCCGCGCCAAAGATATGGATATGGAAGAGTTGATAGAAGAAATTGAATCTATTGTGAGCTCAGGCACCCGCATAAATATTGACTATTATTTGCGCCAAAACTTGGAAGAAGATAGGCTTCTAGATATCTATGATTATTTCAAAGAAGAGGCCCAAAGTGATTCAATTACTGATGCTCTGCGCGATTTGGGTCCCGATTATGAAGAAGAAGAGGTACGTTTGGTGCGTATCAAATTCATTTCTGAGTTGGGTAACTGATTTTTATGACTCTTTTGCTTGATTCGGTAATTTTGTAC
>JAAZCF010000130.1 GCA_012513425.1 Bacteroidales bacterium | reverse complement strand
GTTTACCGACATGAAGCATATCGAGATCAGTGACGCTTTGATGGATTCCCTTGAAGCGATTCATCTTAAGTATGGCAAAACCAAGATTGCCTTGGGCGCAAGTTTAATGCCGAACAGAACATGGAATATGTCACGAAATCGGCTAACACAGAACTACTTTAAGTGGGATCAACTGCTTTGTGTGAAGTAAATGTCTTACCTATAAATTGATTTCGTTTTGGTTTCACAATAGTTGTTTATTGATTTCACAATAGTTGTAATTTACTACTATCTAATCAAAGATTATCTACATCAAAAATGCCCATAAACATGAGTGTTTTCATAGACACTATCTGCTTATAGGCATTACATCATTTATGAATGACGAGAGTTGGCATCATCATAGACGGCATTGTTTTCACGTCTGCCTACAGCAATCACGATGACAACTACCTCATCATCAACGACTTCATAAACCAGACGATAACCAATACTACGAAGTTTGATCTTGTAGCGGTTAGGATGTCCTGACAACTTGTTTTTGGGAATGCGAGGATTCTCCAAAACCTTGATCAACTTCTTCTTCAATGGCTGCTTAATACTTGGATTAAGCTTATTCCATTCTGCTAATGCTTCTTCTAAAAAGTCTAACTTATAGGTCATCAATATTTACTCGAATGCGTTTCTGATTCGCACGAGCATCTGCAATCTTATTCAGTTCTAGGTCTTCTAGTTGTTCCATCATCGTTTCATACAGATCAGCCGGAACACAGTAAAACGCTGGTGTATTACGATTGAGGATTGCGACAGGTTCACCTTTGCCTGCCAACACTGTATCCATCGGACTCTTTTTGAGTTCAGTAATACTTGCAGTCATTCGTGCATGGATTAATTGAGTCATAGTTAAGCCTCTATAGAATTTAGTGTTTGGAGTTTGGGTTGAATCATTACGAGTAGATTCGGGTAGCTAATTTCAGCATACCGGTCCAATGTGGATCTCAATCTGATAAGCAAGGAGGCATCAGTAACTAGCAGTATCTTCGCAAGGTAAGGCATCGCTGAACGAAATGCCTTTAACCATTTACGATGTTGCTCAATACGGTCTATAGATTGTGATCGCATTTCCCGTCTTTCGGGAACTATACAATCTAGGCAACTTTCTAATGCACGTACTACATCAACCCAAGAAAGGACATTAAGAGCTTCTTCTAACTCTTTGGCTTGAATTTGTTGGTGCTCTCTTTCATCCATTAAATCAAATAGACGTCTGAGTTCCTGCATACGAACTTCATCCTCTCGTTTTAAACGAGATTCTTCAGTTTCAGTCCAGATAGCATCAGAATTCATAGGTACTCCTATTCAACAATAGGACTATAGCACAGATAAAAGCACATTTAAACGTGCTTTTAAAAAACTCTAATTAACCCTCTTTGCTACACGATAGACAGTTGCCACACCACAGCCCACAGCTTTAGCGATTTCATCTTTGGTCATTGTATTTGAGGCCAGCAGCTCTTTGATGCGCTTATGTTTGGTCTGGTTTGGTTTCTTCCCTGTTGGTTTGTAGCCAGAACGCTCAAGGCCTTGCTTAATGCGCTCTATGCGCTTCTCGTTATCCAGGCGAGCCATCGTAGCCAATAGGTCAATCAGCATGTTGTTGATCAGACCTAGAATAGAGCTTGTGATATTGTTATTGACTTGGCTCAGGTGATGAGTGGTCGGAAGATCCGCGACAATCAATCGGAGGCCTTTCTCTTGGATTCTTCGTTTGAGTTCATTGAAGTCATGTTGGGTTAGTCGTGATAGCCGATCCACACTTTCAACAAGTAATGCATCTCCTTGGTTTGCTTCCTGCAGCAACTTATTCAGCTCTGGCCGTTCTAGCTTTGTTCCACTGTAATGCTCAACATAGATGATTGGCTTCCCCAATTCCAACGAGTTGTTGAGAGCATTCAGTTCAGCCAATGCCCTTTCTGCATCCTGATCTTTGGTAGAGGCGCGAAGATAGATTCGTGTATTCATGTTTTATCATTTGTACTTAAATTATAAAGTCCTATGATAACACTGTCATTTGATTATGGTTTCAAGTCTAATGATAGTAGCTATTTACCGTTTCGCTGTTTCTCATTCGGGTATAGTCTTTTGATAAAAAAAGCATGACTAAAAGCCATGCCTTGGGTGTTATTCCTAAGTAGAAATGTCCTACCTAATAACCAAATAGAAATGTCCTATATGGACAATTCCAAGTCAAGCACAGGATTTAGATTTCGTTCTTTGATTGCTATTTTCTGTGCACGTCTGCTTGGCATCTTTTGAGAAC
>JAAZCF010000129.1 GCA_012513425.1 Bacteroidales bacterium | reverse complement strand
ATAAACCTATGACCTTGGCAACTCTCGCAAACCATGGTGACATCTGCCATAAACTGCATCGGGATACGGATGACACCTTCACCTTGGCATTCTGGGCATCTACCGCCGTCAATATTGAAAGAAAAATGTGAATGGCCATAACCATTCAGCTTGGCATAAGGCTGATCAGAAAACAATTTTCTAATGTCATCATATACTTTCAGATATGTGACAGGATTGGACCTTGAACTCTTGCCAATGGGATTTTGATCAACATATTCTATAGTTGAAATACGATCAATATCACCTTTAAGCGCGATGAAAGACCCTGGTTTGTTTCCAACTTGATTGAGCTTTCTATTGATAGCAGGATAAAGAATATCTCCAACTAACGAAGATTTACCACTGCCGCTGACGCCTGTCACAACAGTAAGACAATTTAAAGGAAACTTTACTGTTATATTTTTGAGGTTATTTTCCATAGCCCCGACAATCTCAATATAGTACTTCCATGAGCGTTTCTTCTCTGGTAAATATTGCTTTTTCCGACCTAAAAGATAGTCCATGGTAAGAGACTCGCCTGTTTGATATCCACTTCCATCAGAAGGACCTTGATATACTATTTCTCCGCCATAAGCCCCGGCATACGGCCCCACATCTATTAACATATCAGCACTGCGAATAATATGCTCGTCATGCTCGACAACAACTACAGTATTACCCAAGTCACGAAGCTTCTTGAGCACAGATATGAGATTATCTGTGTCGCGTGAGTGAAGGCCGATACTTGGCTCATCCAAGATATACAAAGAGCCAACCAGATTATTACCAAGAGAACTGACTAAGTTTATGCGCTGGCTTTCTCCTCCGCTGAGTGTATTTGATGCTCTGGACAAAGTCAGATAGCCCAAGCCGACATCAATCATATAGCCAATTCTGGTTTGAATCTCTTTTATGGCTCTCGAAACTATCGCTATTTCGTAATCACTCAAGCCACTTTTTGCCAACGATTCAAAATAAACCTTCAAGTCTTTGATCTGCATATCCATTACTTCAGCAATATTTTTGCCTCCTACACGCACATACAAAGCCTCTTTTCTGAGTCTTGAACCACTACATTCTCTGCATAATGTCTTACCCGTATATCTGCTCTGCAAATATTTATATTGAATCTTATATCTGTTTTTGTTGACCCACTCAAAGAATTCATTAATGCCGGTGAAATACTCATTGCCTTTCCATAGAAGGTCTTTCTGCTCTTTAGTTAACTCATGATAAGGTTTGTGAATTGGAAAATCAAAACGATATGCATTTTCAATTAGCCGTTCTTTGCAATCCCCCATGATATCACCCCTCCAACATGCCACGGCTCCTTCGTAGATGCTCAATGCAGGATTCGGAATAACCAAAGACTCATCTATCCCAAGTATTTTGCCGTAGCTACCACATACGGGACAGGCACCAATCGGGCTATTGTAGCTGAAAAAATTATCATCAGGCTTTTCGAAGATAATGCCATCTGCCTCAAAAATATTTGAATAACTGCATAAATTATTAACAGGGCCTGCAAAAATGTACCCTTGCCCTTTTGAAAAGGCAGTTTGAGCTGAATCTAACACTCTGGAGACAAAGTCTTCACTTTTCTCAACCACCATTCTGTCCACCAGCAGAGCCATTGTATGAAAATCCAACTCTTTACCGGCAACCAACAACTCATCTATCTTATAAAATGCACCACTGGTGAGATCTATCAACCTAGTGAAGCCTTCCTCTTTGAGAGACAGCAGCAACTCTACAGTGCCCATAGTCTGAGCATCAATCTGAGCTGCAATAACCACTACTGACCCTATTTCATTCAGCAAAAGAGCATCTAACACTGATTTTGCACTGTCACAGACCACTTCTTTTCCACTAATCGGTGAATAAGTGTGACCTATTTTCGAAAAAATCAGCCTTAAATAGTCATATATTTCTGTAATAGTTGCAATTGTACTGCGAGGGTTGGTAGTATTCACTTTTTGTTGTACAGCAATAGCGGGAGGAATTCCTGTAATATAATCAACTGCCGGCTTTGTCATCCTCCCCAAAAACTGCCTTGCAAAGGCAGAAAGGCTCTCAGCAAAACGCCGATGGCCCTCAGCATATAAGGTATCAAAGGCTATTGATGTCTTTCCTGATCCTGAAATGCCGGTAATAACTATAAACTTGCCTCTGGGAATTTCCAGATCAAAGTTCTTGAGGTTATTGGACCTTGCGCCTTTGATAAAAATATTTTCCGAATTCGCCATCT
>JAAZCF010000128.1 GCA_012513425.1 Bacteroidales bacterium | reverse complement strand
TGGCATGCGTTTTTCCGATCGTGTAACTGGCAACACAAAAGGCTTTGCACCTAACGCAAAGATTATTCACATAGATATAGACAAAACCGAGTTCAACAAGAATATCATTGTTGATGTGAAGCTACATGGCGATGCCAAAGTAATGCTGGAGAAGATTTGTGAAGGTTTGGAATCGCGTGATAGGGAAGAATGGCGTCAGTTCGGTTATAAAAAATACGATTATGAGAAAGAGGTAGTGATTGACCCTAAACTCAACAGTCCTATATTGAATATGGCTCAAGTAATTGATGCTATTAATAGTCACTATGTTGAGCCTATGTGTGAAACACAAGAAAATTATGGCAAAGATGTGGTTCTTATTACCGACGTTGGTCAGAATCAAATGTTTGCAGCACGCTATCTCAACCTCACTATGAAAACAGGTTGGGTCACATCAGGCGGATTGGGCACTATGGGCTTCGCTCTTCCTGCAGGCATCGGAGCTAAATGTGGCCGTCCTGAAGCAGAAGTTATTGTTATTACAGGTGATGGTGGTCTTCAGATGAATATTCAAGAATTGGGTACAATTCTTCAGAATCAAATCAATGTGAAGATTGTCCTGCTCAACAATAGTTTTCTAGGCATGGTTCGTCAATGGCAAGATCTTTTTTATGAAAAACGCTTTGCTCATACTCAATTGGTAAATCCTGATTTTAGTTTAATCTGCAAAGCTTATGATATACAATATCGAAGAGTTGAAAAGCCTGAGGATTTGAAATCTGCTATCGAAGAAATGGCTGCTTCCAAGAGCGCATTCTTCCTTGAGGCAGTTGTTGACGCTGAAGCAAATGTCTTCCCTATGATTCCCGGAGGTGAAAGCCTTGATGATATTAGAATACATTAATAATCTCTACCACTATGGAAAGAATAATGGATAAATATTTTTTGAATGTCTTAGTAAGAGACAGACTTGATATTCTTAATCGCATCACCACCCTTTTTATTCAGAAATATCTGCCGGTGGAGTGTGTGTCTTACAATAGTACAGCCGACAATATGGCCGTTATCAATCTGATATGTTTTTGCCCGGATGAAAACATTATGAAAAGGATTGTAAACCAAGCCAATACTATGGTTGATGTGTCGGAAGTATATTACACTAAAGCCTACAAGGCAGCAAGCAAATTTTTTTAAACAATTGACTATTTAACATTTAATACAATAATAATATGGCAACAATTAATTTTGGCGGCACTGAAGAAAAAGTAGTAACACGTGCCGAATTCCCACTCGAAAAAGCAAAACAAGTACTCGCAAACGACACTATCGCTGTCCTTGGCTATGGCGTGCAAGGCCCTGGTCAGAGTATGAACCTTCGTGATAATGGTTTCAATGTTATCGTCGGACAACGTAAAGGTGGCAAAAGCTGGGATAAAGCTATTGCTGATGGGTGGGTTCCAGGTGAGACTCTTTTTGAAATAGATGAAGCTTGCCAAAAGGCTACAATTATTGAATTCTTGCTTTCTGACGCAGGTCAGATCAGCGCTTGGCCAACAGTGAAAAAGAATTTGACTCCAGGTAAGGCTCTTTATTTTTCTCATGGCTTCGCAATTACATATAGTGAACGCACAGGTATCGTACCTCCAGCAAATGTTGATGTTATTCTTTGTGCACCAAAAGGCTCAGGTACATCACTTCGCCGTCTGTTCCTCCAGGGCCGCGGCATCAACTCATCTTATGCAATCTATCAAGATGCAACAGGAAAGGCATACGAGCGCACAATTGCTCTTGGTGTTGGTATCGGTAGCGGTTATCTGTTCGAGACTACTTTCAAACGCGAGACTTATTCAGACCTAACAGGTGAGCGTGGAACTCTTATGGGTGCAATTCAAGGTATTTTTGCTGCCCAATATGATGTTCTTCGCGCAAACGGCCATACTCCTTCAGAGGCTTTCAACGAGACAATTGAGGAACTTTCTCAAAGTCTTCTTCCTCTTGTAGCTGAAAATGGTATGGATTGGATGTATGCAAACTGCTCTACTACAGCTCAAAGAGGTGCTTTAGATTGGTGGAAGAGATTCCGCGATGCAAGCAAACCAGTTTTCGAAGCTCTCTATGACAGTGTAAAAACCGGTAATGAAGCTCAGATATCAATTGATGCCAACAGCAAGTCAGACTATCGCGAAGGCCTTGAAAAAGAGTTGAAAGAAATGCGCGAAAGCGAAATGTGGCAAGCTGGTAAGGTTGTTCGTACACTTCGTCCAGAAAATAGCTAATGTCAACTTATATGAAAGAAATTGATTGGTCTAATTTAGGCTTCGGCTATATGAAGACTAATTTCAACGCCCGTTGCGAATATCATGATGGCAAATGGGGTGAAGTAGTTCTTTCATCAGATGAAACTTATCCGATACATATAGCTGCAACCTCACTCCACTACGGACAGGAAATATTTGAGGGTGCAATAGTGTTTAGAGGTGTAGATGGCAAGGCTCGTTTCTTCCGTATCGAAGAAAATGCCCGCCGCATGAAACAATCTGCAGATTATCTGCTTATGGTTGCGCCATCTGAGGATCTTTTCATAAAAGTATGCGAAGAGGCAGTTCGAGCAAATGCTGAATTTATTCCGCCTTATGGCACTGGTGCTTCTTTGTATGTGCGTCCATTGTTGATTGGAATCACTGCTGAGGTAGGAGTGAAGAGTGCTAACGAC
>JAAZCF010000127.1 GCA_012513425.1 Bacteroidales bacterium | reverse complement strand
CTTTCAGGTGGCATGAAGCAAAAATTGGCATTGTGTTGTGCGTTGATTCACAAGCCGAGTGTGCTGTTTCTCGATGAGCCGACTACAGGTGTGGACCCTGTGTCTCGAAAAGAATTTTGGGATATGCTTAAAAAACTTAAGGCAGATGGGATAACCATAATAGTGTCAACACCATATATGGATGAGGCAACACTTTGCGACAAAATAGCCCTCATGCTAAATGGGCATTTTATGAAGGTTGATACTCCAAATGGTATCATTGCAAGTTACCCCAACAAATTATGGTCTGTCGCAAGCAATAACTTGCATCGCTTACTTCATACGCTCCGAAGTAACGAGCATATCCAGTCATCATTTTCGTTTGGCGAATCTTTTCATGTGACATTCAAAAATGACTCAGAATATGGAGCAGAGGATTTGAAAGCTTTTATGGAACAAGATGGGTATACTGACATTTCGATATCTGCGATTCAACCCAAGGTGGAGGATTGCTTTATGTTGCTCTCAAAACAATGATATACAATGGCCGAGCAAGTAATATATACTGAAAAACTTACTAAAAGTTTCGGTGATTTCACAGCAGTGGATAATATCTCCTTCGGTGTGGAAAAGGGCGAAATATTTGGTTTTTTAGGCGCAAATGGGGCAGGGAAAACCACTGCTATGCGTATGCTGTGCGGCCTTTCCATCCCAACCTCCGGCAGTGGACATGTGGCAGGATATGACATCGCCAAAGAGTCGGAACAAGTGAAACGTCATATCGGATACATGAGTCAGAAATTCTCTCTCTACAATGACCTTAAAGTGTGGGAAAACCTTCGTCTTTTCGGCGGAATATATGGCATGAAAAGTCATGACATCGCAAAAAAAACCGATGTAATCCTCAATGAGTTGGGTTTTGAGAGTATTCGCAATACACTTGTCAAAGACCTCCCTTTGGGCTGGAAACAAAAGTTGTCCTTTTCGGTTTCAATTTTCCACGAGCCTAAAATCGTCTTTTTGGATGAGCCTACCGGTGGTGTGGACCCAGTAACGCGCCGTCACTTTTGGGAACTGATATACCAAGCTGCTGAGCGTGGCATTACGGTGTTCGTAACAACACACTACATGGATGAGGCAGAGTACTGCGACAGGGTATCAATTATGGTTGACGGCAGAATTGAAGCTTTGGATTCGCCCAAAAAACTCCGCGAGAAATTCAACTTATCATCAATGGATGAGGTCTTTTACCAACTGGCTCGTAATGCCACTCGAATTTCCTGATAGCAATGAAGCAGCTCCTATCATTCGTCAAAAAAGAGTTTTATCACATTTTACGTGATAAACGAACGATACTTATTCTGCTTGGAATACCAATCCTTCAGATATTACTATTCGGATTTGCCATATCAACTGAAACGAAAAACATCCAACTTGCCGTCTATGATGCTTCAAAAGATATCGAAACGCAGAGTATTATTGAAAAGTTCAAAGCAGGCAAATACTTCAATTTGGTGGAAGTACTTAATTCTCCTGACCAAATCAATGATGTGTTCAAATATGGCAAAATTAGTGCGGTACTTGTTTTTGGAGAAAACTTTGCCGACAATCTTTATAAAACAGCAGGAGCAGATGTGCAGATAGTGGTGGACGGAACAGAGCCAAATCAAGCTTCGACAATAGCTGCTTATGCCACAAACATTCTCGCTTCGTATCAGCAAGAACTGCTGGATGATGGCAAAGTCAGTTTTCAAATCGTGCCTAGCATAAAGATGCTTTACAACCCACAGATGAAGAGTGCATACAACTTCGTCCCCGGCGTTATGGGACTTATTATGATTCTTATTTGCGCAATGATGACATCAATAACCATTGTGCGCGAGAAAGAAATGGGAACTATGGAGGTACTATTGGCTTCTCCGCTCAAGCCGATTTACATTATTATGGCAAAAATGGTTCCTTATTTTGTACTTTCCGTAGTGAACTTGGCAACCATACTATTGTTAGCCGTATTTGTGTTGAATGTGCCAATCACAGGAAGCCTATTTTGGCTGATTTGTCTGTCATTGACATATATTATACTTGCATTGGCGCTTGGACTGTTCGTATCTAATCTGGTTGATAACCAAATGGCGGCGATGTTGGCTTCCGGAATGGGGTTTATGATGCCTGTTATCATCCTTTCCGGTATGATATTTCCTGTCGAGAGCATGCCAAATGTGCTTCAGTGGATTTCTTGTATAATTCCGGCTCGTTGGTACATTGAAGGAGTTAAGAAGTTGATGATTCAAGGCGTTGAATTGCGCTTTGTTGCCAAAGAGTTTCTGATCTTGGGCTCTATGGCTATTGTGATGATAGCTATCAGCCTCAAAAAATTCAAAACAAGGTTAAATTAATGCACTATGTTGAGATTTTTAATAGAAAAGGAGTTTAAACAGATT
>JAAZCF010000126.1 GCA_012513425.1 Bacteroidales bacterium | reverse complement strand
CTGTTGTTGAGTGTACTGTAGTCATCAAACCATCAGTAATACCGAATTTGTCGTTAAGAACTTTAGCGATAGGAGCCAAGCAGTTGGTTGTGCAAGAAGCATTAGAAACGAACTGAGTTCCTTTTACATATTTGTCAAAGTTAACACCGCAAACGAACATTGGAGTATCGTCTTTTGAAGGGGCGCTCATAATAACATATTTGGCACCAGCAGTGATGTGAGCTTGTGCTTTTTCTTTAGTAAGAAATAAACCGGTTGATTCAACAACATATTCAGCACCTACTGCATCCCATTTCAAATCTTCAGGATTACGCTCTGCAGTAACGCGGATTGAGTTACCATTTACAATAAGTTTGCTGTTTTCAACATCAGCCTCAATAGTACCTTCGAAAGCACCATGCATAGTGTCATATTTTAGCATGTAAGCTAAATAATCAACTGGGCAAAGGTCATTGATACCTACAATCTCGATGTCTTCTCTGTCTTGAGCAGCGCGGAATACGAATCGACCAATACGGCCAAATCCATTAATACCAACTTTGATTTTTTTCATTGTGAATTAAAAATTTGAGTTATAAAGTAAATAAACTTTTTCTTATTTGCAAGAATTCTCAAGAATATTACCCCTGAAAGTCGTGCAAAGGTAAAAAAATTATTAATAATAAGTAACTTTGCAACATCAAGATTTTAAAAACGAAATGAAAAGAGAGATATTACTTACAAATGATGACTCATATAAAGCTCATGGAATCAATCTAATAGCCCAAATTTTAAGAAAATTCGGCAATGTATTGATGATTGCTCCTTCCACTCCTCAATCCGCCAAATCTATGGCCTTGACAATGGATTCTCCAATATACCTCACCAAATATGATGAATTTGAACCTGAAGAAGGAAAAGGCAGATTGGAATGCTATCATTTGGATGGTACTCCTGCTGATTGCTCAAAAATGATAATAAACCAGACAATAGAACGACATATCCAACCGGATTTGTTTGTTGCCGGAGTAAATCATGGCTCAAATGCCTCTGCAGGATGTCTATATTCAGGCACTTTAGGAGCCTGTAAAGAAGGATGTTTAGTTGGAATTCCTTCAATAGGTTTGTCGTTAAGCAGCAAAGAAGGTGAAGTCCAAGATTTCTCTTCAGTAGAAAAATATGCCAGTCCAATTATTGAGCAATTATTTCAAAATCCACCGGTTTTGAATACTTTTCTTAATGTGAATTTTCCAAATATTCCTGCCGACCAAGTGAAAGGAATTCATTTTTCTCACCAAGGTAATGGCCGTTGGGAGAGAGAATTTGTTGAGAGTAGTAATGTCAAGGGCAAAAAACTCTATTGGATGGTAGGCCAATTTGTAAACTATGAAGAAAAGGCTGCCACAAGAGATGCTGACCATTTACTATTAGAGGATGGTTATGTGACAATTACCCCACTTAAAATAGATTCAACCAACTACGCTGAAAAAGAGAGACTTTCTAAACTTTGGAAGTTATAATGAAGTATTATCTCATAGCTGGTGAAGCCTCCGGCGACTTACATGGGTCCAATCTGATGAAAGGTTTGCTGCGCTCTGACAGCAATGCCCAGATTCGCTTTTGGGGAGGTGATAAAATGTCATCAGTGGGAGGAACTATGGTCCGTCATTATAAAGATACTGCTGTAATGGGTTTTGTTGAGGTGATTAAAAAAGCCTCTAGTTTGAAACGCAATTTGACGGATTGTAAAAATGATATACTACAATGGCGGCCTGATGTAGTGGTTCTTATTGACTATCCAGGTTTTAATTTTAGGATGGCCAAATTTGCTCATAAACATGGATTCAAAGTGTTTTATTACATAGCACCAAAAGTTTGGGCTTGGAAAGAGCACAGAGTGGCCAGACTAAAAAAATGGGTGGATAAACTCTTTATCATTTTCCCTTTTGAACAAGAATATTTTAGAAATAAAGGAATTGAACCGATCTATGTTGGCAATCCTTTATTGGACAGTATATCTCAAGATCCTTCTGCTCAAGAAATCCCCCAATCATTTTTTGAACGCAATTCTTTGCCCCAAAAGCCGATTATTGCATTACTGGCTGGTAGTCGCAAGATGGAAATAAACTATCTTATGCCAATCTTTCTTCAATTTGAGCAATTGCTAAAAGGGACGGAATATGAAGATTATTTGTTGGTGTTGGCTTGTGCTCCTTCTGTAGAAAAGAGTCTTTATGACAGCTATCTATCAAATAATTCTTCTATCGTGCCCATATATGGAGAAACTTATTCAATTCTTCGTCATTCTCATGTCGCAATCATAAATTCCGGCACAGCTAGCTTAGAGGCAGCATTGATTGGCACTCCTCAAATTGTAGCTTATGGTATGAATGAGATTTCTTATATTTTGGCAAAACTGGTTATTAAACTCGAATATGTGTCGTTGGCAAACATAATAATGAAAAAGAAGATATTTGAAGAGTTACTTCAGCACGATTGCACTGCAGTTAACATGCTTTACCAGTTGAGATTGTTGGCAGATGGAGCTCCTATGCGAAATAAGATGATGCAAGACTATTCTCAGTTAAAAGAAGTGTTGGGAGGCGAAGGCGCTTCTGATAAAGTAGCAGAAGAAATGGTAAGAATTATTGCTACATTTGTAAAATAAAGTTAATTCTCCATGAAAGGTAAAAAACTAACACAGAGCATTAAGAGAAAAGTTCGCAGAGGTTTCTTTATCCTGGGGACAATCTTGTTTTTTTCAAGTATCATTGCAATTTTTGAGTTTCGTCGTATTAATGATGCAGGCTCAGGCGTTATCAACGACAATATTTTAAGTTTGAATGCTGCTAGGACACTAATGGTAGAAAGTGAAGGTTACAATATACAAT
>JAAZCF010000125.1 GCA_012513425.1 Bacteroidales bacterium | reverse complement strand
GTCTTAGCCCAATTAGAAAGCTGACAGAAGATGGATGTATCTTTCGTTCACACATTGATGGTTCAAAGCATATTTTTACACCGGAAAATAATGTTGATACACAAAGAATCATTGGAGCAGACATTATTATGGCTCTAGATGAGTGTTGCCCTGGTACTGCAGATTATCAATATGCTGAAAAGTCATTAGCTTTGACAGAAAGATGGATGGATCGTTGCATCAAACATTTTGATCAGACAGAGCCTTTATATGGATATAGTCAGACATTTTTTCCTATTGTTCAAGGTTGTGTGTATAGCGACTTAAGAATAAGAGCGGCAGAAAATGCAGCAAAATACGATAGAGAAGGTTATGCTATTGGAGGATTGGCAGTTGGTGAACCTACGGAACAAATGTATGAAATGTTAGAAGTTCTTCATCTTATGTTGCCGAATTCTAAACCTCGCTATCTGATGGGTGTTGGAACCCCAACCAATATATTGGAGGGGATTGCAAGAGGCGTGGATATGTTTGATTGTGTGATGCCTACTCGAAATGGTAGAAATGGTATGCTGTTCACCTGGGAAGGAACCATCAATATTCGCAACAGTAAATGGGCTAACGACTTCAGTCCACTTGACACTCAAGGCACATCATTTGTAGATAGCGTTTATTCAAAAGCATACTTGCGCCACCTCACTATTGCAGGAGAAATGCTTGCTGCTGAGATTGCAAGTGAACATAATCTGGCTTTTTACCTGGATTTGGTTACAAAAGCCAGAGAGCACATTATCGCTGGAGATTTTGCTTCATGGAAAGCACAAGCTGTTAAAAAATTAGATACAAGGTTGTAATGAAGAATCTGGCTCTTAAAAAATTAGATTGGTACATAATAAAGAAGTTCATTGGTACCTATTTTTTTGCCCTTCTAATTATCATCATTATTGTGATAGTTTTTGATATAAGTGAAAAAATCAACTATTTCGTGGATAATGAAGCGCCATTACATGCAATTATTTTTGATTATTTCGCTAATTTCATTCCGTACATCATCAATATGTACAGTCCAATGTTTGTTTTCATCACTGTAATTTTCTTTACATCAAAATTGGCAGCTAATTCGGAAATTATTGCGATGTTATCTACGGGAGTCAGCTTTTCGCGACTCATGGTACCATATATGATATCTGCTGCATTTATTGCAATTTTTTCTCTCTCACTAAGTCTATATGTGATACCTCCTGCTAATAAAGTCAGGCTTGATTTTGAAAACAAATATATCAAAACAAAAGCTTCGTTAGCCTCAAATCGCAATGTGCATTATCAATTGCAGCCTGGAGAGTTCGTATATATAGAAAGTTTTAGTACATGGAACAATACCGCTTACAGCTTTACTCTTGAATCTATTGAAAAAGATAAAATTAAATCCAAAATATCAGCAGAGACGGCAGAGTGGGACTCAACATTTAATGGTTGGAATCTTCATAATTATTTTGTCAGAAACTATGATGAGTATGGAAATGAGCATGTAGCGGCAGGTCGTTCTCGCGACACAGTTATTTCTTTGACATTAGATGATTTCATTCGTAGAAGCAATGTTGTTGAGACTTTAAATATCAATGAATTAAATAAATTGATTGATACTCAACATTTACGAGGAGACAAGTCTGTAGACTATTCTTTAATTGAAAAAAATACAAGATATGCCATGCCATTTTCTGCATTCATTCTCACAATAATGGGAGTGTCATTGTCAAGCAAGAAAAGAAGAGGGGGTATTGGTTTGAATATTGGTATTGGAGTGGGTTTGAGTTTCTCTTATATTTTGTTCCAAAGATTTAGTGAAATGTTTGTTAGAACGGACACTCTCAGCCCTGTTGTTGCGATATGGTTGCCAAATGTTGTCTTCGCGATAATTGTCATTTTTATGTATAGGATGGCTCCGAAATAGATAATAAAATTGTATAAATTATGAAAAATACAAAGTTCAAATTAATCATTATGAACTTCCTGGAATTTGCAATCTGGGGAGCTTATCTTACAAGCCAAGGTCGATATCTTGCTTCTGTTGGATTAGCTGATAATATTGGATGGTTTTATTCAGTACAGGGCATAGTTTCTATTTTTATGCCAGCATTGATGGGTATTCTGGCGGATAAATGGGATGCCAAGAAAGTTTTATCTCTCTGCCATTTTCTAGCTGGAATTGCAATGATAGCGACTGGCATGTATGGCTTGAATGCTGGTAGTAATGTTCAATTTGGCACTTTGTTCACCTTATATACAATTAGTGTTGCTTTCTTTATGCCTACCATTGCTTTATCTTACTCAGTAGCTTATTCAGTTTTGGAAAAAGCAGGTATGGATACTGTGACCAGTTTCCCTCCTATCCGAATATGGGGTACAATTGGTTTCATAATAATGATGTGGAGTGTGGACCTGGCCGGATTTCAAGCGACTTCTGCCCAATATGCTGTCTCTGGAGCATTGTCAATAGTTCTGGCGTTATATGCACTTTCATTGCCAAGTTGTAAAGTCGAGAAAAGAATTGAAAATAATGAATCGAAGAAAAATCTTGCGGAAGCTATGGGTCTCAAAGCTTTTTCTCTATTTAAAGAAAAACAGATGGCTGTCTTTTTCATTTTCTCATTTTTGTTGGGAGCTGCCCTTCAAATATCAAATGGTTTTGCAAATCCTTTCTTAGGAGATTTTGAAGGAGTCACAGCTTATGCAATTACTTTTGGAGTTCAACATTCGAATATTTTGGTGAGTCTTTCTCAGATTTCTGAAACATTGTGCATTCTTATGATTCCATTTTTCTTGAAGAAATTCGGAATTAAAAGAGTGGTATTGTTGGCAATGTTCGCATGGTCTTTAAGGTTCTTATTTTTAGGTTTGGGTAATCCTGGTGAAGGTGTATGGCTTTTCATTCTATCAATGATTGTATATGGAATGGCCTTTGACTTCTTTAATATCTCCGGTTCGCTATTTGTGGATAAAAACACTTCAAAAGAAATGAGATCCAGCGCACAAGGTTTGTTTATGCTTATGACAAATGGTTTAGGTGCTGCTATCGGCTCAATTCTCGCTCAAGCTTTGGTTACCAATTTCACTTCCGGCCTAACCGGTACAGAGAAAATGACTGGTTGGAGCACAGCTTGGTTTGTATTTGCAGCTTATGCGGCAATTGTTGGCATATTGTTTGCCATATTTTTCAATTACAAACATAAAAAAGAAGGAGCATAATGAAAGACTACAAATTTTTATGGCTGGGACTATCAGTAGTTGTCGCAGCTATCGTACTCGGAACTTGCTTTGTTTCTGCTATCAAAACAGGAAAATCTTTTGAGCGTACTGTCACCGTTAAGGGTCTTTGTGAAAAAGAAATTAAGGCAGACAGGGTTATTTGGCCAGTTTCATATGTGATTGGAGGTGATGATTTACCTTCTTTGAACCAAAATGTAAAAGCCAATAATGAAGCAGTAATTTCTTATTTGAAGCAAAATGGAATAAAAGATGATGAGATATCCATTTCCGCTCCATCTATCACAGACAATAGGGCTACAAGCTATTCCAATGATGCACCATATCACTATTTAATTACTTCAGTTATTACTGTATGCACTTCTAATGTTGACCTTGTAATTGACTTAGAATCCAGACAGTCTGAGTTGGTTGAAAAGGGCATTCCTGTTGGTACAGGCAATGCCTGGGATCATCAAACTGAATACTCATTTAATGGTTTGAACGACATCAAGCCGGCTATGATAGAAGAGGCTACTGTGAATGCTCGTGAAGCTGCAGAAAAGTTTGCAAAAGATTCCAATAGTAAGCTTGGTAAGATTCGTCAGGCATCACAAGGTCAATTCAGCATTTCTGATAGAGACATAAACACTCCATACATCAAAAATGTTAGAGTAGTGACCAACGTAGTTTACTATTTGAATGATTAATCATTGCAGATAAACACAATCACTTTTGCCGGGTGATTTAGTTTAAGAACAAATTTGGACGACTTTGCCATATTGAGTGAAGCTTTCCATAAAGAATCAAAAATGACATGGTCGGTTTGATATTTCAAGCCCTCGCATGTCATTTTTAATGTATTGTCAAAAGCAAAAATAGAAACCTCAGCTCCTTCTTTGCACTCATAACTTTGCATAGATTCGAAGCCGGAATAGAACACTCCACTGTCTGTCATAATATCTACAGTGCAGTCTATGTCTTTAAGTAATTCTGTATATTCTGCCAATAAGGACACATTTGCCAAAGTGTGATCTTCTCTTATCCCCGTTGCTCCCAAAATATGGATAGAGGATGGATGATAATCCAGACATGATCTAAAGGCTTTACTTAAGTCATTATCTTCTTGTCCATCACATTTCTTAATAATGTTTGAGTATCTCTTTTTCAAACTATCGCTAAGGGAGTCCATATCGCCTACTATTAAGTCTGGCTCACGTCCCCACATTAACAATTTCGCAGCTGCACCATCGCAGCAAACTACTTTATCTGCCTGGCTTAATAGTTCAAGAGGTTTTTCTGTACTTGGAAAAAGCCCATTTGCTAAAATAACAACAGAGTACATTACTCAAAATGATATTTGTCGGCATCCCTAAAGCCTTTCAAAAACTCTTTGATTTCAAGGCGTTTTTTGCCGGAAAGTTGAATGTCCATAATGCGGATATTGCCATCACCACAACCAATTGAAAGATATGTTTTGCCATCTGTAGCAATTTGTCCTAATGGCAGTTGTTCTTCGCTGTCCGGAACATAAGCATCAAAGATTTTCACATCAATAATTTTTTTATCTTCATCAACTAGATTGATATGAGCTCCTGGATATGGAGACAAGCCTCTAATAAGCAAAAAAATAGAGTTGGCAAAATTATTTAGATTTATTTGGCAAGTCTCTCTGCTGATTTTTGGAGCAGGATGAAGTTCACTGAAAGCTACTTGAGGTGAAGGATTTGCCTTTTTCGTAACCAGGGCTTTAGCAGTCTTTACCACAAGGGTAGATCCCAATTCGCAGAGTTTGTCATGAAGGTTGCCAGCATTATCATAGTTTTCAATAGGACAATATTCGTTAAATAGGACTGATCCAGTGTCAATCTGATCATCAATCAGGAATGTAGTGACTCCTGTCTGACGTTCTCCATTGATAATAGCCCAGTTAATAGGGGCGGCTCCTCTATAT
>JAAZCF010000124.1 GCA_012513425.1 Bacteroidales bacterium | reverse complement strand
TGCTTATGCTGTGTCAGATATCATCGTTTCAAGAGCTGGAGCAGGTACTATTTCCGAACTTTGTGTAGCTGGAAAAGCAACCATTTTTGTACCTTCGCCGAATGTTTCTGAAGATCACCAAAGACACAATGCCATGGCTTTGGTGGAAAAAGATGCCGCTCTTATGGTGATAGACAATGAAGCAGTCAATCTATTGATGGACACAGCCGAAGTTCTACTACATAACAACGGCAAAATCGCACAGATGGAACAAAATATTCTCAAACTTGGCAAAAAAGATGCTGCCAAAGTTATTGCGGAGATGATAATAGAGATGAAAAAAGGAAATTCGAAAGATGTACGATAATTATTATTTCATAGGTATTGGCGGAATTGGGATGAGCGCAATAGCTAGATATTTCAAGCATGAAGGCAAGAATGTATCCGGATATGACATAACTCCTTCCCAACTTACTTCCGCCTTGGAAAAAGAAGGAATTGAGGTCCATTACGAAGACAGACCGGACCTAATCCCACTTAACACTGACAATACTTTTGTCATTTATACCCCTGCCATACCTGAAGATTTGGCAGAATTGCAATACGTCAAAGATAAGGGCTATGCTATCAGCAAGCGTTCCCGCGCATTGGGTCAGATTACAGCCGGAAAAGACTGCCTGGCAGTATCAGGCACTCATGGAAAAACAACAACCAGCACCCTGCTAGCCCATATTCTCACAGAAAGCGGAGTTGGCTGCAGTGCATTTTTGGGTGGTATTTCAAAAAACTATCATAGCAATTTATTACTTGGAGATTCAGATGCATTAGTAGCCGAGGCTGACGAGTATGATCGTTCTTTTTTGCAACTTCATCCCGACGTTGCTGTGATTACTTACATTGATGCAGACCATCTTGACATTTATGGCAATAAGCAAAATGTAGTTGATGCTTTCTCACAATTTGCTTCTCAAATAAAAATAGGAGGCAAATTGATTCTTAAGGAAGGCGTTGACCTACCATTGGATTCAATAAAAGCCAAAGTTTTCAGATATTCCTTTAACAAACCTTGTGATTTTTATGCCAGTGACATAAAACCTTTAGCTGAAGGTCGCTTTGACTTTTGCATGAATTATCCGGGTGGCAAAATTGAGCATTGCACTGTGGGAGTACCAGGCTGGATCAATGTTGAAAATGCAGTAGCAGCCACGGCAGTCGCACTCAGTTATAAAAAAATCAATCCTATACGCGTAAAAAATGCACTGGCTTCATTCCAGGGAGTTGAAAGACGCATGGATATTCGATATAGTGATAGCAAAAAAGCATATGTTGATGATTATGCTCATCATCCAAAAGAGATTATGTCTGCTATCAGTTCTATTCGCAATATCTTCCCTGATCGTAAGATTTTAGGCATCTTCCAACCTCATTTATATACTCGCACCCGCGACTTTGCTGCTGAGTTTTCTCAGGCTCTTAGCGGTCTTGATAGCCTTGTCATGCTTCCAATCTATCCAGCCAGGGAATTACCAATTACGGGAGTATTCAGTGAAATGATTTTGGATAAAGTGACCATCAATGACAAAACTCTTGTTCAAAAAGAGGATTTGTTAGAATACCTTTCCTCAAAAGATATAGATGTGCTTGTTACATTCGGTGCTGGTGATATTGACCGTTTCATCAAGCCTATTGAAGACTTAATAAAAAATGTTTAAGAAGATATTGGCGATATTGTTTTGTGTGGTTGTCACAAGTGTTTTTGGGGCATATTTCTTCTTTGTATCAAAGCTTGAGGCTAAGCAAAAGCCTTCTTTGGTGTGCGACAACATAGAAATAGTCATTCAAGACAGTCTCGACAAGAATTTTATATCAGCTCCGGAAATTAGAGCGATGATTGCAGATAGCATATTGGGAAAAGCTTTGCTTGACATAAATTGCGATGGGTTGGAAAAACAATTATCCGGAACAAGTGTCATAAATCAAGCCCAAGCTTATATCATTTATCCTGACAAATTGGTCATCAGTGTGAATCAAAGAGAGCCTGTAGTAAGGTTTTTGGACAACCAAAATAGCTTTTATTGCGATGCTAATGGATTTGTTTTGCCATTGACAGTCAAAAGAGCCCTGAAATTGCCAATTATCACCGGAGAATTTCCAATAGTAATTGACCTTGAGTTCAGAGGAAACTATTCAGACAATTCTTGGCTGATGGAGATGATTTCTCTTAGCGAGAAAATTCGCAACAATGCCTATTGGAGTGATGAGATAGAGCAAATTGATGTACTATCTGACGGCGATATCGTGCTGTATCCTCGTAAAAGACCTTTTACGATACAGTTTGGAGATGCCTCAGGAGCAGACAGCAAATTAGAAAAGCTGGCAATTTTTTATAAGACTATTCTTCCTTCAGAGGAAGGTTCAAAATATACCCAAGTGAATTTACAATATAAGAATCAGATTATCTGCAAATAAGAAAGAAAAATATGAATAGTTATCTGACAGTCGTAGAATTGAGTTCCACTAAAGTAACTGTAGTAGTTGGACAAAACACAGACTTTGAAGCAAAGATTGTGGCTCATTGCATAGTGCCTATACGTAAAGGTATCAGACGTGGAGATGTTGAAAACCAAAAGAAGGTGGTTGACGCCTTAAATATAGCTATTGAGAAAGCTGAAAGTGAAGTTTCTTGCTGCATTAGAGAGATTACTTTATGTCTCTGGGGACAAAATATTCGTAATGAAAAAGTCAAAGTAAGTAGAGAAAGAAAGCGCCCTGACGATAGTATTAGTTCTGAAGAAATCAAAAGCTTGAATAACGAATCTCTAAAGTTCAAAGTCAATTCTGATGAAAGAATCATGAAATCCATTCCACAAAGCTATGATATTGATGATCGCATCGGCATTGCACCAGACGAGCTAGAAGGCATGAAAGGTTCCAAAATAGATGCTTACTATGAAGTGATTATTGGAAAAGAATCTTCTATTCGAAATAAATATGAAGTAATAAAAGCAGCAGGTCTTTCAGTCCTTCATACAATTATTTCGCCTATTGGTTCTGCAATGGCAACTTTAAAGCAAAATGAGTCAGAAAATGGAGTAGTATTGTTGGACATTGGAGCCGGCACTACAGACATTGTCATTGTCAAAGATCACATTGTACGATTCGTTGCTTGTATTCCTTTTGCAGGGCAGAGCGTCACTGATGACATCAAGACTGTAGCCTGCATTACTGCAGAGATGGCAGAATTGGTAAAGACTAAATATGGCAAATGTATAGCCGATGGAGTAAATGACACCATGAAACTAGTTATTCAAGGAGCCGGCGGAATAGGCAATACAGATGTCGAATTGCTTAAATTGGTGCAAGTGATTGAAGCCAGAATGACAGAAATATTTGAAGCCGTTAAATATGTAATTGAACAATCCGGCTTTTGGAACAAAATACCTGCTGGATTTGTAATTACGGGTGGCACTTGCTACATGGAGTACATTCGAGATTTAGCTAAAGCTGTATTTGAGAAAAATGTCAGATTGGGCAATGCTTCCGGCAATATTTCAGACAATTCAACCGAAAGTAGCTTCGATGCAAATTCAAGTTCAGCGGTTGGATCATTAATTTGTGGTCGGAATGAAATTGATGTTCTTTACACTACTCAACAAGTGCCTTCAGTTGATTTAAGCAGCAGCCAGAGTACAAACATTTTTGGAGAAGATCTGCCGAAAACTGAAGAAGCTATGGTTAAAAGTAACTCAGGTGGCAGATTGTTCGGAGGTAAGAAAGGACCCAAACAAAATAAGGAGAAACAGAATAAATCCAGCATAAGCAATGTATTTGGAAGTCTGTTTGATGGTCAACTCAATAATAACGCTTAATCACCTCATAATAAAATGAAAGAAGATAGTTCTCTGGTTCCTTCAAATTGGGAAGAGTCAAAAAACATAATTAAGGTCATTGGAGTTGGCGGTGGTGGCACAAATGCTGTCAGTTATATGTATAATTTAGGCTTAGAAGATGTTGATTATGTGGTATGCAACAGCGATTTTCAACATCTCAACGATAGTCCGGTGCCTCATAAAGTGCAGTTAGGTCCTATCACGACCAAAGGTTTAGGTTGCGGTACAGATCCTCTCATCGGTCAAAAGGCGGCCGCTGAGTCAAAAGCCGAGATCGAGCAAATGTTGGACGGAAACACCGAGATGGTATTCATCACTTGCGGTATGGGTGGCGGCACAGGCACGGGAGCAGCTCCTTTCATTGCTTCTATTGCAAAGGGAAAAAATTTACTTACTGTTGGTGTTGTTACTCTACCTTTCCGAGACGAAGGCAATGAATGCCTTTTCAGAGCCAGTCAAGGGATAAAGGAACTCAACAAATATTTAGATTCTTTGCTTATAATTGACAATGAAAAAATATACGATGTTTACGGCAAGTTAGACATATTCCGCTCCTTCGCAAAAGCTGATGAAGTCTTAGCTACTGCTGTCAAAAGCATTGCTGAAGTTATTACCAGCCATGGATTTATTCATGTTGACTTTGCCGATGTAAAGAAAGTGATGAAAGATAGTGGTATGGCCATTATGGGAATTGGTGAGGCCAGTGGCAGCGACAGATGCAAAAAAGCTGTAGATATGGCATTTCATTCACCACTTCTGAATGGCATCAACATTAATGAAGCTACAAGAGCCTTGGTCAACATTACTTCCAGCTCTGAAGAAGAGCATGCTCTCAAGTCTGAAGAGTTGTCCCAAATCATGGACTACATAAAAGAATACACCGGCGAGACGAGCAATTTCAAACGCGGAGTTATTAAAGACGACTCAATGAAAGATAAGATCAGCGTTACTATCATTGCCACAGGCTTCGCAATGGGCATTATTCCTATAGTAGACGAATTTGAAATCAATAAAGGCAATATCATTTTAGTTGAGATGCCACAAGAGGGCATTACATATAAGACTGGTACTCCTTTGCAACCTCAGTCTTCAATAATTATCACCAAACGAGAGCTTCTAAAAGGTAAACCTGACTTGGTAGTTTCTTCTATCGAAGAAATAACAAGATTGGAAGCAGAACCAGCCTATGAACGTCGCGAAATAGCGCTAAAAGCTCAGCACGCAAAACAACAAATAGAAAAAGATACTTTGTAGATAATATGAAAAAACAACTCATCGGCATGGCTTCGGACCATGCGGGATACGAACTAAAAGAGCAACTTAAACCATTTTTGACTGAACTTGGCTACGATATCAAAGATTTTGGCACAGACTCAATAGAAAGCATGGATTATGCAGACACTGCCCACCCCTTGGC
>JAAZCF010000123.1 GCA_012513425.1 Bacteroidales bacterium | reverse complement strand
CTGAACGGTCTACAATCATTACTGTCTGTTGGTCTTCGCCATTGTATAGCATGATCAACGATGGAACTAATATCAACAGAGCCATCAAGATAGGAGTAAGAATAGTAACCAGTATAAAAGATTTTTTCTTGACTCTTACAGAATATTCACGGCCTATTATCAAGCCAATTTTACTTAATTTCATAGTTTATTATTTTTGTTCACTGACTAATTTGATAAAGATATCGTTCATACGCGGAATAAGTTTCTTAAATGAAGCAATATCCACTTTTTCATTTACTTCAGTAATGATATCTTTTGCTGAAAAGCCATCGTTTACGTTAAGCACAGCTCTGCGGGAAGCCTTTTGCTGCTCATCCAACACTATCTCATATGATGAACCCGTAGGAAGAGAGCCGGCTTGGGCAGATGTATAGAGCAGTTCCACTTGATTAGAACCTAATTGTTGTCGTATTTCGTCAGTTTGTCCTGTTATTATCAGCTTTGACTTGTTAATCAAGGCTATATTATCACACAACTCTTCCACTGACTCCATATTGTGAGTGGAAAGTATAACTGTTGTTCCCTCATCTCTAAGCCTCAATATTTCATTACGTATCCTCTGCACATTCACAGGGTCGAAGCCTGAAAAAGGCTCATCGAGGATTAAAAGTCCCGGATTGTGAATCACAGTAATTATAAATTGTATTGTCTGAGCCATACCCTTTGACAACTCTTCCACTTTTTTATCCCACCAAGATCTGATACCAAACTTGACAAACCACTCTTTGAGGGCTTTGGCAGCCTCGTCACTTTTCATGCCTTTAAGTCTTGCCAAATACATAGCCTGCTCACCCACTTTCATTTTTTTGTATAAACCTCTCTCTTCAGGAAGGTATCCAATCTTTCTGACAGTGTCAACTGTCATAGGAGAGCCATCATAAATTACTATCCCTTCCGTAGGAAGAGTAATTTGATTGATAATTCTAATCAATGTGGTTTTTCCTGCACCATTAGGCCCGAGCAATCCGAAAATTGACCCCTTTGGCACTTCAATAGACACATTATCCAGCGCTGTAAATTCACCAAAACGCTTTGTGATGTTCTTACATTCTAATATATTCATCTCTATTAATTGTTTTCAATTTTACATATGTCGAAGCAATGTCGGCACAATGGTTCATAAATATCTTTCTCCCCCAACTCAACTAGTTTGTCGCTGTCGCTGAGACGATGAGAATGATTGGCCGGATCACCACATTTCACACATATTGCGTGAACTTTTGTAACATATTCTGCCACTGCCATCAAATCTGGCATTGGACCGAAAGGCTTGCCTCTGTAGTCCATATCCAAGCCTGCTACTATTACTCTGCTACCCATGCTTGCAAGTTGCTGCACCACATCGATAATGACTCTGTCAAAAAACTGAGCTTCATCTATTCCCACAACATCAACATTTCCTGTCAACAGCAAGATGCTGTTGGAAGACTCAACGGGAGTAGACATAATGCTGTTGGCATCATGGCTTACAACCTCACCTTCTGAATATCTAACATCTATTCCAGGCTTAAATATTTCGACTTTTTGATTAGCAATCTTTGCCCTTTTCAACCTGCGAATCAACTCTTCTGTCTTTCCTGAAAACATAGATCCACAGATTACTTCAATCCAACCAGGAG
>JAAZCF010000122.1 GCA_012513425.1 Bacteroidales bacterium | reverse complement strand
CTGTGACACTGGTTAAAAACTGGCCGGGTATATGGATGACGTTTGCAGCCTATTCGATGGTGGTGGCGATTTTGTTCTTGATTTTCTTTAAGTATAAACATGTGCCTGAAGACAAATAGTTTTGATTAAGACTAAAATACATATAAAAAACATGGTTTGCAGCCGCTGCGAGATGATGGTTGGCAGTGTGCTGGCAAATCTTGGGCTTGATATAAATGAGGTGGCGTTGGGTGAAGTGGTGTTTAATCAGGAGATAAGTGATGAACAAAAACAGCAAATTGCTGATGCTTTTGCACCACTAGGCTTTGAGCTGATTGATGATAAGCGTAGCATTGTTATTGAGAAAATTAAGAATGTTATCATTGAGCTGGTTCATTATCGTGATGGTCAGTTGGCGGTTAATCTATCTGATTTGCTTGCCGATGAGTTGCATCATGATTATAGTTATCTATCCAACTTGTTTTCAGAAGTTGAAGGCACTACCATAGAAAAATACTTTATCGCACAGAAGATTGAACGGGTAAAGGAGTTGCTCGTTTATGATGAACTTACCCTAAGCGAAATTGCATTGCTGCTCAACTATTCGAGCGTGGCACACCTCAGTAATCAGTTTAAGAAGGTAACAGGTTTGACACCCAGCCACTTCAGACAGATTAAGGAGAAAAAGCGAAAACCTCTTGATGAGGTATAAACTTTACAAATCTAATCCATAATTGTATAACAATCTTATAGTTGTTTGTTGCTAACTTTGTGCTAATACAAAAAGTTATCATTATGTCAACAAACAATAATCATACTACATTAAACATTCCTGTTCTCAAGATGAGCTGTGCGGGTTGTGCAGCCGGCGTTGAGAAGAAAATCCAATCACTGGAAGGAGTCAACAGTGCATCGGTCAATTTTGCAAATGAGAGTTTGCAGGTTGACTTCAATCCTGACGTGACAAGCCCGAAGGTGATGCAACAGGCTGTGCAGTCAATAGGTTTTGATATGCTTCTGCCTGAGAAACTAGAGTTGAAAAGCGTGAAGCCTGAGTTGGTAACCGACAATTTTCCGGTGCTGAAAATGACTTGTGCGGGTTGTTCGGCAGGGGTTGAGAAGAAAATTCAATCTATGCTGGGAGTTCGTAAGGCTTCGGTCAATTTTGCTAACGAGAGTTTGCAGGTAGACTATGATCCTGAACTAATCTCGCCTGAGGATATGCAAAGGGAAATTCAGTCTATTGGCTATGATATAGTCTATACAAAAGAGACTCAGCAGGACAAGCTAGGTGAGATTCATCGTCAAAGATATAGTGCACTGAAGAAGAAAACCATCTGGTCACTTATTTTTGCCGTTCCGCTGATTCTTATCAGTATGGTGTTTATGAATATTCCTCATGCAAATATAATAATGTGGGTGTTGTCAACACCTGTGGTGCTTTGGCTGGGGCGTGACTTCTTTATTAATGCGTGGAAGCAGGCAATGCACCGCACTGCAAATATGGATACCCTTGTGGCTTTGAGTACGGGTACGGCCTATGTGTTTAGTGTGTTCAATATGCTTTATCCTCAGTTTTGGGAAAGCAAAGGTTTGGAAGCTCACGTATATTTTGAAGCGGCAGCCGTTGTGATATCATTTATATTGCTTGGTCGCCTGCTCGAAGAGAAGGCTAAGGGTAATACATCTGCTTCATTGAAGAAACTTATGGGATTGCAGCCAAAAACTGCTATTGTGGTGAGAGATGGAAATGAGATACAGATTTCTATTGAGCGTATTATAAAGGGTGATGTGGTGGTTGTGAAGCCGGGCGAGAAAATTGCGGTTGATGGAACTGTTGTGTCGGGCGAGTCGTTTGTGGATGAGAGCATGCTTAGCGGTGAGCCTATGGCTGTTCATAAAGAAGCCAAGGATAAGGT
>JAAZCF010000013.1 GCA_012513425.1 Bacteroidales bacterium | reverse complement strand
CTGTTAAGGGTTTTTACGACAACGTTATTGAATTGTCGGCAGAAGATAGAGCCTTATTGGCAAAAGCTCCTTTTGATTTGGAAGAATATAAGAGTTTCCTGAAAGTAAAAGATTTAAAAGGGGAAAAAGGCTATAGTACTATGGAAAGAGCGACTATCAGACCATGTCTTGATGTAAATGGCATATGGGGCGGGTTCACGGGAGTTGGCTCTAAGACAATACTGCCAAGTGTAGCTCACGCAAAAATATCGATGAGATTGGTGCCAAACCAAGATTCCAAAACTATTTCCAAACTCTTTACAGATCATTTCAAAGCAATTGCTCCTGAATATGTCACTGTTAATGTCAAAGAGATGCACGGCGGAGAAGGATTTCTCATTCCAATTTCTTCTAATGCATATAAGGCAGCCTCAAAGGCAATGGGAGAAGTATATGGAATAACTCCAGTGCCTAGTAGAGGTGGCGGAAGTATTCCTATCTTGGCTGATATCCAGAAAATTCTTGGGGCAGATCCACTCCTAATGGGCTTTGGACTAGAAAGAGACCTTATTCACTCTCCAAACGAAAGTTATTTGCTGAGTCAATTTTATAAGGGCATGGAATCTATTGCTAAATTTTACGAATATTATAGATAAATATGACATTCAACCAACTATACGAACACATTTTGGCAAAGAAAAGTTTTCTTTGCGTTGGTCTTGACACAGACATCAATCTCATCCCTGAGTTCTTTAAGGATACAAACCATCCTTTGTTCAACTTTAATAAAGGCATTATTGATGCAACCGCCCCTTATGCTGTTGCATATAAGCCGAATAGTGCTTTTTATGAGGCTTTTGGAGCCCAAGGATGGAATGAATTGGAAATGACTGTGAAATACATCAAAGAAAACTATCCGGACATTTTTGTTATTCTCGATGCAAAGCGATGCGACATTGGCAATACAGCTATGATGTATGCCAGAGCTTTTTTTGAGACTCTGAATTTCGATGCAGTAACTTTGTCTCCGTATATGGGTAAGGATAGTGTCATGCCTTTTTTAAACCATGACAACAAATGGGCAATAATATTAGCTGCTACTTCCAACGAATCTGCCAATGATTTTGAATTCAGCGGAGAAGAGCCTCTATATTTACAAGTCATGAAAAAATCCATGCAATGGGGAAGCATTGACAATACTATGTTTGTTGTCGGAGCAACACGCCCACAGATGTTCGAATCCATTCGTAAAATATGCCCAAATCATTTCTTTTTGGTTCCCGGAGTCGGAGCGCAAGGCGGAAGTTTACAAGAAGTAGTTAAATATGGTATGAATAGTCATTGCGGATTGTTGATAAATTCATCAAGGGGCATAATTTATGCAGAGAGAGGTAATGATTTTGCTGAGGCAGCAGGCAAAGCTGCCCACGCATTGGCTGAAGAAATGGCTGCATATTTAGTCTAAATTTAGCAAATATCAAAAATAACACTACATTTGCGGCCGCTTTAAAAATAAAGCATTATATCATGCAAGACAACAACAATGGACGCCCAAGAGGCGCCCGCGCCCCTCGCAGGGATGCGACAGCAGGCGCAAGTAGGTCAAATGACCGTTCTACAAGCCGCAGATCTAGCGGCAACAATTATCAAGACAGAAAATCAGGCGAAAGAAAATTCGGAGAAAGACGCTCTTCAGAGAGACCTTTTGGTAACAGAAGTTTCTCAGACAAACGCTCAAGTGAAAGAAGTTTCGGCGACAGTAACCGCAGTGAAAGACCTCGCAGCGAAAGAACCTACAACGACAAACCTAGATTTGAAAGAGCATCAGGAGATAAACCTTACGGAGAAAGAAAATTCTCAGACAAACGCTCAGGCGGAAGAAACTATGGCGAAAGATCTCGCAGTTTTGGAGAAAAAAAGTATGGTGAGAAAAAATACACTCCAAAACAATATGCCGATACAAAACGTCCTCGCATTGTGGTAAAGGAAGATGACGGTACAGTTCGTCTCAATAAATTTATAGCTAACTCAGGAGTTTGCTCTAGAAGAGAAGCTGACACTTATATTCAGGCGGGTCTTGTAACAGTCAATGGAGTTATTGTAACTGAGCTCGGCACAAAAGTAAAATTAACTGACGATATTCGCTTCAGTAAAGAAAGACTCAAAGGCGAGAAGAAAGTCTATATTGTGATGAACAAGCCAAAGAACTTTGTCACTACCATGAGCGACCCTCATGCTGAAAAATCTGTAATGGATCTCATCACCAGCGACACATGCAAAGAGAGAGTTTTTCCAGTCGGAAGACTTGACAAAGCCACTACAGGAGTATTGATGTTTACAAACGATGGCCCACTTGCAGAAAAATTGACTCACCCTTCTTATTATACAAAGAAAATTTATCACGTATCGTTGGATAAGAATTTTAAAAAACCAGACTTTGATGCAGTTTTGAGCGGTATCACTCTTGAAGATGGAATCATTGCTGCTGATGCTCTTTCTTATGTAAATGAAAGTTCCAGCGAAGTTGGTATTGAGATTCACTCTGGCAGAAACCGCATCGTTCGTCGTATTTTCGAACAACTTGGATATAAAGTTAAAAAGCTAGACAGAGTTTATTTTGCCGGTTTAACTAAAAAGAATTTGAAACGCGGCCAATGGCGTTTCCTTGATGAAGCTGAAATCAATCACCTTTTGATGGGAAATTTTGACTAATGGATACTCCAAAAAATCATAAATCAGGCTTTGTTAATATCATAGGCAATCCCAATGTGGGTAAATCCACATTGATGAATGCCTTGGTAGGCGAAAAATTGTCTATTGTCACACCCAAAGCCCAAACTACTCGTCATCGCATCATGGGCATAGTCAATGGCGATGATTATCAAATCGTTTATAGTGATACTCCCGGGATTCTAAAGCCTTCATACATGCTCCAAAAGAGCATGATGGACTTTGTCAAATGTGCTATCGGTGATGCTGATGTCATATTGTATGTGACTGATGTAGTCGAGAAAATTGACAAAAACAAAGATTATGTTGAAAACCTCAATCAACTACTCTGCCCTGTGATTATTATTATCAATAAAATTGATAAAAGCGATCAAGAGCAAGTGAAAGAATTGGCACAAAGATGGCACGAAGAAGTGCCCAGGGCTGAAATCTTTGCCGCTAGTGCTTTAGAAAAATTCAATGTAAGTGCCATTTTTGACAGAGTTATAGAATTGCTACCGCTAAGTCCTCCATGGTACGACAAGGATACATTTACTGACAAAAGCATGAGGTTTTTTGCCAGCGAAATTATCAGAGAGAAAATTTTAGAAAATTATACCAAAGAAATTCCATATTGTACTGAGGTCGTTATTGAAGAATTCAAAGAAGGGCAAGAACGCTATGATATTAGAGCAGTTATCAATGTCATGCGCAATTCTCAAAAAGGAATTATCATCGGAAATAAAGGCACTGCGCTTAAAAAAGTAGGCACTCAGGCTCGCCTGGATATGGAAGCTTTTTTTGAAAAAAAGGTTTTTTTACAGATATTTGTCAAGGTTGAACAGGATTGGAGAGAAGATAAAACGATGCTCCGAAGATTCGGCTATATTCAAGATTAATAAAGTAAAAAAATAATATGAGTGAAGAAAAGGGCAACAAGTTTGACCGAGTGATTGCCGCCGGGGAAAACAGATACAAAGTGCCCGGCATGTACCGCGATTGGTTTTTGGATTATGCTTCGTATGTAATGCTCGACAGAGCTGTTCCATACATTGAAGATGGATTGAAACCCGTGCAGCGACGTATTCTTCACGCTTTGAAAATCAATGAAGATGGCCGCTATCATAAGGTAGCAGGAATTGTGGGTGACACTATGAAATTTCACCCACATGGTGATGCTTCTATTTACGACGCATTAGTGAGTATCCAGCAAAAAGAGTTACTCATCGATGGTCAGGGAAACTGGGGCAACATCCTTACTGGAGATGGAGCGGCTGCCATGCGTTATATTGAAGCAAAGCTGAGCAAGTTTGCCTTGGAAGTAGTCTTTAATCCCAAAATTACTGAGTGGGTTCCGACCTACGATAGGGCAAATATGGAGCCTGTCGCCCTGCCAATCAAATTTCCTTTTTTATTAGCTCAGGGCAGCAAAGGTATTGGTGTCGGCTTGAAAATTCTAATCCTCCCCCACAATTTCAATGAGTTGTTAGATGCCGCTATTGCAGCACTGAAAGGGGAAGGATTCGACCTATATCCTGACTTTCCGACTGCCGGTATTGCCGATTGCAGCAAATACAATGGAGGCCTTCGAGGCAGCCGAGTTCGCATAAGGGCGACAATCACCAAGAGTGATAAAAAGACTTTAGTGATAAAAGACATCCCTTTCGGTGAGACCACCGGCAGTGTTATTGCCTCAATTGTGGCAGCGAATGACTCCGGGAAAATCAAAATTAAGAGAATTGATGACTATAGCTCCGACAAGGTCGAAATTGTCCTTCAATTGTACAACGACATTTCTCCTGACAAGACTATAGATGCTCTATATGCCTGCACAAAATGTGCTGTGACTATATCGCCAAACTCTGTTGTCATCAAAGATGGCAAGCCTGAGTTCATGACAATAAATGACATTCTTAGCTACTGCGCATTTCACACTCAAGATCTTTTCGAGAAAGAACTCAATGTGACTCTATCTGAGCTCGAAGACGATTGGCACAGAATGAGTCTTGAGAAAATATTCTTCGAAATGAAGGTA
Source organism: Bacteroidales bacterium (assembly GCA_012513425.1). Lineage (GTDB taxonomy): Bacteria > Bacteroidota > Bacteroidia > Bacteroidales > UBA932 > Equibacterium. The sequence continues at coordinate 959 of JAAZCF010000013.1, read as the reverse complement.
TACAGAGTTTTGGAAAACGATGCCAAAACTTGGGAGGCTCAGATTGATGATGTTATGAATACAATGTTGGAATATCAACATATAGTAAAGAAGCCTATTTCCAACGATGATATTTTGAAATTGGTTGAAAAGCCTGTAAGAAAGATTTCAAAATTTGACATAAAGGCCGCTGATGAGCGTCTACGCTCCACTGAAGATCAAATCGCCAAGGTTAAATACAACTTGGAGCATCTGACAGATTATACAATAGCTCATTTTAAAAACATTAAAAACAAATATGGTGCAGCGCATCCGCGTCTGACGCGCATTGAAGAGTTTGAAAACATTAATGCTCAAAAAGTAGTAGTTGCTAATGCAAAACTATATGCAAATTTTGCTACCGGCTTTGTCGGGCTTGATGAAAAGAATATTGACAATGCAACCTTCGTATGCGAGTGTTCGGATATTGACGATATCATTGTTTTCATGAAAAATGGTGACTATTACGTCACATCTGTAAAAGACAAAACCTTCATTGGCAAAGATATCATTCATATATCCGTGTTTAAGAAAGGCGACAACCGCACTATCTACAACACTATTTATCAAGATGGAAAAGGGGGCATTTACTTTGTAAAACGCTTTGCTGTGACTAGTATCACCAAAAATAAGTTTTACAATTTTACTCAAGGTAAACCAGACAGCACTGCTCTATATTTTTCTGCCAATCCTAATGGTGAGGCTGAAACTATTCGAATCCATTTCAGGCCAAGGCCAAAATTAAAGAAAACCAGCGAAAATTATGACTTCGCAAATATTGCTGTAAAAGGTCGTTCCAGTAGGGGTAATATTATATCCCGCTTCCCTATCCAACGTATCCAACTGAAAGCAAAAGGTGTCTCTACTATTGGAGGTAAAGACATTTGGTTTGATGCTGATATTAATCGTCTTAATGATGCCCAGCGAGGTCAATATCTGGG